>NZ_WQNP01000030.1:0-59596 GCF_018783905.1 Ruminococcus sp. MCC718 | reverse complement strand
TGCCTTCGGCTATATCCTTCCCACTACCGGGCGGATTCGGGACTTTAACCCGTTAGAAACGTGCGCCGCTAGGCGCACCTACCTAAAAAGAACCCAGGCGAATATTCTCGCTTGGGTTCTTTCTATTCTGAGATTAAATATTCATCAGATCACTGAGTACTTTCAGTGCTCCGTCTGTCTCGTGGGCCAGTACGCGTTTTGCCAGTACTTTACCGAGCTGTACACCTTCCTGGTCGAAGCTATTTACGTTCCATACGAAGCCCTGGAACATGACTTTGTTTTCGAAGTGTGAAAGCAGTGCTCCCAGTGTTTCCGGGTTCAGCTGTTCACCAATGATGATGCTGGACGGGCGTCCGCCTTCGAAGTTTTTGTTGCGGTTTTCGTCTTCTTTTCCGCATGCAAATGCTACGATCTGAGCTGCCACGTTTGCACACAGTTTCTGCTGGCTTGTGCTGCCCTGGATCACTACGTCTGTGTTCATCTGGTTGCTCTTGAAGCCTACGAACTGCAGTGGGATGATGTCTGTTCCCTGATGGAGCAGCTGGTAGAAGGAATGCTGTCCGTTTGTTCCCGGTTCACCGAAGATAACCGGTCCGGTTACATAGTCAAGTCTCTCACCGAAACGGTTCACGCATTTACCGTTGGACTCCATGTCAAGCTGCTGCAGATGTGCCGGGAAGCGGCTCAGTGCCTGTGAGTATGGCAGTACTGCTGTGCTTGGATAGCCCAGTACGTTACGCTCATAAACGCCAATCAGTGCATCCAGCATCGCCGGATTCTTTCTGATATCTTTTTCTGTTCCGAGTCTGTCCTCTTCTGCTGCACCGTTTAAAAATCTTTCAAATACTTCCGGTCCGAATGCCAGGGATAATACGGCTCCGCCTACTGCGGATGTGGATGAATAACGTCCGCCGATGTAATCATCCATAAAGAATGCTGCCAGATAGTCGTCGCTCTTTGCCAGTGGAGATGTCTCGCTGGTTACTGCGATCATATGTTTGGAAGCATCCAGTCCTGCGTTTTTCAGAGCATCTTTTACGAAGGACTCGTTGGTCAGTGTCTCAAGTGTTGTACCGGATTTGGAAACCAGGATAAAGATGGAATGTGCTACGTCGATACCATACAGAACTGCTGCTGCATCATCCGGGTCTACATTGCTGATGAATTTTGCTTCCATCTTGAAGGTATCGTTTTTCTTTGCCCAGTTTTCCAGTGCCAGATACATTGCACGAGGTCCGAGGTCACTGCCACCGATACCGATCTGAACAACGGTTGTAAATTTCTCACCTGCTGCATTTGTGATCTCTCCGGCATGTACTTTGTTTGCAAAATCTGCGATCTTCTGCTGCTGTTCTTTATAGAAAGCACGTTTGTCTGTGCCGTCAGCATTTACAGCCTCACCGAGCTGACCGCGTGTCAGGTGATGAAGAACCATTCTCTTCTCTCCGGTGTTGATAACTTCACCATTGTAAAGTGCTTCGAATTTTTCAGTCAGCTGTGCTTCATCTGCCAGTTTCTGCAAATCTTCCAGCAGTTTGTCATCTACCTGCTTTGCAGCATAATTATACGCAAGGCCTTCTGCCATCGGTGTGCTGTATGTTTTCACACGTTCTGCACCGTTTTCTCCAGACATTGCCTCTGCGATATTTACACGCTCTGCCTTTGAAAGATTTTTAAATGCTTCCAGTGTATCCAGGTTGTTCCAGGTAATCATAGTAGATTCCTCCTTAAATGTATAAAATAGTATAAGCGGGTGTGTGATAAAGTTTACTTCTCTAAATCACTGATGATTATAATAGCAAACCTGCATAAATTCAAGCATCAATCGCATCTCCATGGTTTTTTACACCGTAAGAATTGTTTTTTACCACCATTTAATCTCCTGCCGTTTCATTAAATTTACTAAACAGTTGGAGATACATTGCCATTTTATCCACTGCATCCACAGATACACCCGTTTCGGTATCAATTTCGAAATAGCATTTCTCCCCAATATAACCCTTGAGTTCTGCTTTTCCGCTGCCGATCTGATTGCCCTCGTAATCGTAAAGTTCCTCTCCGCGTTCTTCTGCCAGATAATCTTTTGGATTTCCGTCTGCATCCATAAATACGAGATAATATTCACGTTCCAGATTTTCGTTCTCGAACAACCGCTTCTGTGCATAGCCAAGGCACTGATTGTTTTCATCATAATAACCATAGGTTGTCCCGGCAATCACGCCATCGATGTTATTGATCGGCTCATCAGTCACAAATTTCATCCAGAACCAGGTTTTTCCATCGACCGATACCGTCCATTTCGTATTGAGAATACCTGTTTCTTTTAACCGCCCGGCTATTTTCCCGTCCGCAAGAATATTCCCCTCCTGGTTGACCTCATCCAGATCTCCTTCTACCAGAAATGTCCGGCACTGACTCATTGCCTGCTTTGCTTCCTCTGCAGATGCATAGGACTCGACATTAGATTTTCTGCATCCCAAAAGAACACTTGCCAGAATACACCACATCACTGCGATATACACCGCTTTTCTTATCTTTGCTTTTTCTTTCATTCACACCTCCTAACTGCGATCCCGTGCAAGTTCGCGTGCCACCATCACCGCCATTGCCGCAAGCAGCGGAAGATATTTTTCTTCATATGCAATGATCACTGCATTGTCAAAGACAATATTTTCCATTTTCAGATCCAGGTTGTCCAGGATTGTTCCCAGCGTTTTGCCATTTAAGGTTACGCAGAAATTATGGCCGATCGAACCGGCATATTCGGTCAGTTCCAGTTTTCCTTCTTTGACCTTCATCTCAAATTTATCTTTGACCAGCACAAATTTCTTCTCCAGCGTGCCGTAAAGCTCACCCAGGTAATAAAACTGGTAGGTCGGCAGTACACTTACGATCTTCTTGGTCATTTTAAAGATCTCGTTATGCTGATCGTCATAAACAGAAAGTGTGCGCAGCGGAGCCGTTCCTTCGATTTCGAAAACACGGTTTCCTTCGCTGTCACAGAGATCAAAATGCTGACCGGTCAGTTTAAAATCCTCCGTAAAAGTATAGACTTCCGATGGGCGGGACTGCGGAATTTCCAAAACCTGTTTTGTTTTCACAAAATGCTCCAGGCTCTCCCTCAGTTGCTTCTGCATCAGAAGTACATCCGACTGATAGCAGACATATTCTGCTGTATTATCGCCAAAATCCTCTTCTGCCGGAAATATCGAATCATTATATTTTCCCTTTATCATACTGGTCATGAACGAATAGCCAAGATAACCGATATTCCCGTCTTTTGAAAGCCAGAAATAGAGAAAATCGCCGTTTTTGTCCGGTCCGAACATCAGAGCCGGCTGCTTCATCGTGTAAAACTGAACAAGATAAGCAGAGCCAAGCGGCGTGCGGACATCTTTGTAGGCCTCATAAAATTCTTCAATCTTTCTCGGACAATCCATGGCGATCATACTGCAGATATCCGTTGAACCGTTATAATCATCCGGCGATCCCAGCATCCAGATTGCAATACCAATGATCAGGACAACCGTTGCAATGCTGACCGGGATCTTATTCCAGTTCCCTTTTGCTGCGATCCAGAAGGCAAATGCACAAACGATCACACTGATAATACGGTATTCCCACATACGTGCTCTAAGTGGAGCGGAGAGTTGCTGTTTTTCTGTGTTTTCTGCTCCCTGCATAGTTTCAATCCTTTCCGGGCATTTGTGAGTACCAGAAATCATCTCCGCATCTCCGGCACACACTGCCCAAGTCTTTTTATCTTATGCTTTTTTAGATTTTACCTTGATCGCCTGTACTTTTTCTTTTTTTGCGGCTCCGCGTGCTTTCAGTATCTTCCTGTAAGCAGAAAGTTTTTTCTTCGGCACTTTGATGACCGCTTTCGCATGGATGCCGGAAAATGCCTTGCTTCCCACTCTTTTCTTTGTCAGTTTTGTCGTTTTGATCGTGATATTTTTCAGCTTCTTGCAGCCACAAAATGCTTTCTTTCCGATCCTGCTCACGCCTGACGGGATCAACACTTTTCGGATCTTTTTCTGATTCTTAAAAGCATTCGCTGCAATCTCTGTAACTTTATAAGTAACATGGTTTACGGTAATGCTGTCCGGTATTTTTACCGTTCCTTTGACACCCTTTTTCGGTTTCAGATATGCCACTGTAAATGTCTTTCCGTCCGCACAGGTTACTTTATACTGATTTTTGTCCGGTCCTATGAACTTTGTTCCTTTTTTCAGATATTCTGGTTTCGATGGCTTCTGTATCGGCTCAGAAGTTCCCGGCTTTTCACCTGGATCTGACGGTTTTTGTGGTGTCTCCGGTGTTTCCGGTGTCTCCGGTGTTTCCGGTGTTTCCGGTGTTTCGATCGTCACCGTTTTTGTCAGAGGGATTTCTGTGACTGGCTGTACCAGCCTGTAATTTGCTTTGTCTTTTCCGGCAAGCGTCAGTTTCGGTAATGTTACCGAAGTATATTTTCCTGCTTTTTTATCTTTTAACGTTCCATGAAGATCCGTCAGATCTACGCTCACTTCATCACCTTCCAGCATACCGCTTAGCAGTACTTCCGTGATGGCAACCTGATTTGTTCCATCATATTTCCTGTTTCTGGCGGTCGCCTTTGTTACCGTAAGTTCTTTTGCATTTACTTTGATCGCTGTGCTGCCTTCTGCATTTGCATATGCCTCATCAGATGGCATAAAGATCCATTCTGCACTTGTCACGGATGTATCCGGTCTTTGTGTGCCGTCTTTCCATTCAAGCGTTCCTTCCACTGTATTTCCTTCTTCGTCCACAAATTCTGCTTCCGAAAACTCCAGTGCCGACAAAAGACCACCGTAAGTAAGCGTATCTTTTTTCAGGGTTACTTCTGTTCCTTCCTGTAATCTGACCGGTGTCTGGTCATTACATTCCAGATTGAAGGTGATCACAAAGTCCTCATAGTTCTCAGTCGTAACTTTGATCTGGATCTTTCCTTTCCTGTCCAGTGCCCCCTGCTTCACTGTATAAGATAATATATCGTCTGCTATACTCGGTTCTGTGATATATTCCATGTTTCCGGTCATCTCCGGTGCAGCATACTGTGCATTCCCGCAGTCCACCGGGAGGATTTCCCTGAGACTGATCCGCTCTTCCTGATCCTTTAAATATAAGTAACTTTTATTCTGTTCTTCGATCTGAAGCCCACTGCTTTTTGCCACATTCACCGCTTTTGTCAGAGGAATTTCGTCTGTCGGCTGCACAAGAATATAATTCTCCTTGTCTTTTCCGGTTAATCTCAGCTCTGGCAAAGTTACCGAAGTATAATTTCCCGCTTTTACATCTTTCAAAGTCCCGCGGATCGTTCCGATGTCTGCCGAAACTTCATCTCCTTCTTCAATGCCCTCAAGAACAATATCACGGAAGCTGACATACGCGGTTCCATCATATACTTTATCATCTGCCGTTGCCTCTAAGACTTTCAGTTCTTTTGGCTCTACGGTGATCGCTGTGCTGCCTTCTGTGTTTGCATATGCCACATCATCCGGTGTAAAGATCCATTCTGCACTTGTCACGGATGTATCCGGTCTTTGTGTGCCATCTTTCCACGCAAGCGTTCCCTGAACCTGCGTGTCGGTTCCCTGCTCAACAAAGACTGCCTGTTCTTCCCCTTCCAGATTCAGTTTCAGATCGGATAATGTTCCCCCGTAAGTAAGCTTCTGATCCTGTAAAACTTTTACCTCACTGCCTTCTTTCAGGACAACCTTTTTCTGATCTGTCAGTGTGACCGTTAAGTCATAAGAAACATCCTTATAATTTTTCATTGTTACCCTTACATGAATTGTGCCTGTTTTTCCTATCATGCTCCTGTCTGTAAAATCTTTCACTTTATAATTTAACTGTCCATTCCGCGTAATCTCATAATCATCAAAAATCTGCTCATCCCCTGCTGCAGAATAGGAATAATAATCTTCCTTTTTGTCCGCCGGGAGTTTTGCCCGCAGATCCACAAATACCGTGCCAGAACCCTTGGTATAAATATAACTTGCCGATTCATGAAATGCAGTCTGCTGCGGAGTCTTTTTCTCAACATGAACTTCTACACCTTTTACTACATAATAAGGATAATTTCCATCTTTCGGTGTAAAAACAAGATCGCATATCAATCTTTTTCCAAGTTCCGGTATCACTTCCAGATTTTCTTTCTCCGTAAAACTCCAGGTTCCTTCCAGCAGCGTACTTTCTCCGTTTCCGGTATCTGCCCTGATCACGCCCGGAATTAAGGTATACTCCTGCAAAGTCTGTTCTACATTTCCGGAAATCTGCGGAAGTGTCTCACAGCTCATACCTGTATTTCGAACCTCCACATTTTTCAGATCACTCTGAGTAAGTACTTCTTTTCTGCTCAGAAAGCGTCCATCTTCCGTACTGTAGAACGCATAACCCTGCGGAAGCATATTTTCTGCACTGCCTGAATATAATACGATGTTCTGAAAATTTCCGCCGGTCATTTCTATACTGTTTTGATAACTGTCCCAATAGCCGATCTGTCTGAAATCACCGCTTTCTATTCTCAGTTTCCCGCTCCTCTGTGCTATTACAATATCAAAGGTTCCGTTTTTTACCGTAACCTCTGCTCCGTCTATGTAGATCCGGTCAACACTTTTCGCTGTCAGAGATTTTTGATTTAAATCCAGAGTGATTTTTCCACTTTTCAGAGTCGGAAGACTTCCCGTATTTTCCATTGACTGCATAAAGGTAATCTCTGCTTCTTTGCCATTTGCGTATTGTAACGCTTCTTTCAGTGTATCTACATAAGTTTCTACTCCATTTACGGTGATCCGAACATAACCCTGGAAATCCGGATTTTTCTTATGGCACCACACGCAGTACTGCACATCCTGCTCATAATCATGTTTCTTACACGCCTCGACATGCACATTCGTACAGCTTGTCTCGGCATATGGCTGTTTCTCATTCGTCTCATTATCCACCAGACAAAGCTCTTCTCCAAGTTCTGCCCATTCTTTTGAAACCCGATCGAATTTTCCACCGCTCACCTTAATTTTCGCACCGTTATACACAAAATAGCTGTTCGACTGATTTTCATAAATTCCGCCGGCAAACTCTATATTTTTACTTCTTACTAGCAACGTACCGTAAAATACACCCGTCTGCGTTTCACTGCTGTCTGTAATTTTAAGAGAAGCATCCTGATTCAGAGTGGTCCTCTTTAAATTTTGCAGACGATATCCATTCAGATCCAGAATCAGATTTCCACTGTTTACCTCCACTTCCCGTACCGATTCAATATTCTTCAACAGCTTCATCTGTGCTGTTTTTCCCTCTGTATCACGAAATGCTTCTGTCAAAGTAACATATGGTTCGGAATGTCCATCCATAGTTACCTCAATTTCTCCGTCCGAAATTTTATATAACAGATAATCCGATTCTGATTTATATTTTTCACGGAAAGTCATTTCTACTTTTACATAGTAATCGCCTTTATCAGCCGGCGCTCCGCCTTCGGTAAGTGCACCGGCATTTTCTGCATTTGTCAGCACGCTGCCGCGATCTTTATAATAAGTGGTTTTTACGGATGTCGGTGTTTCCTCGCAGCTCCAGGTGATTTTTCTTCCTTTTTCAAAGGACAGTTCCCGTGGATTTCCGGTATAAGCATAATCTATGCTTTTGCTGCCTGCGATTTTTTCCATCTGGATTTCGGCATCGAAGTTGATCTGATAGGAAAAGATTTCTGAAGTTTCCTGATAAAAATCTTCCACTTCCAGAGCCGTCACTTTTACATAATATTGTCCCGGCAGTGCCGGTGCTCCGCCTTTTTTAGCAGCTCCGCTGTTTTCCGCCGTGGTCGGTATCTGTGCCTTTTCATCCAGATAATAGCCGACCTCTATTGCTCCGTCCCCTTTCCAGTTAAAAACCTCGTTTTTTTTCAGAGACAGTGGCTTTGTTTCAGACAGATTATCGCTTGTCCGCTCAATCTGGGTACCGGATACCAGTGAAATCTCATTTTTTGCCATACTTCCCGGATGATTGCTGTAAGTATCGTTTTCCTCCAGATAATAAACCTTTCCATGTGTGCCATCCATTACAGGATAAGCATCCGGATTTTCTTCAAGATTCTGGAACCACTTTGCCTGTGAAGCCAGAGAATTATCCTTTCCATTTAACACCCAGGTCGCCTTTCCGGATGCAAACTCTGCGGTTGTCATACCTTCTGAATCTTTGACACTTCCATTTTGATTTTTATTATAAACCTGTCCCTTAAAACGATCGGTATTAAAAACACAGTTCTGAATTGTGTCACCCTTGTCCAGACTCCCTACAATTCCACCTGCTATACTTCCTGTCATGACTGCATCGCTCCAGCAGGAGATGATATCACAGGCTTCTTGATTCTTATAGCCTTGATAAGCAACTATACCGCCGGCATAATATCCATCTGCTGTTCCGGTATTATAACAATACTTGATATAGGTTCTTACATATTGTTTTGAGCTGTTCATATCACAGACCTGTTCCCCGGCGATACCTCCGCTGCGTCCCCAGCCCCACGTTGCCTTTACCGATCCGCTGTTTTTGCATGATTCGATCCAGCCCTGCGAACTTCCGACAATGCCGCCGCCGAAATCATGAGCTGTTACTTTTCCGTTGTTCCAGCAGTTGATCACTTTTCCAAGATTGCTTTTTGCTGCAACCGCTCCGGCCGTACTCGTTGACGATGTGAACACGCCATCTTCCATGCCAAGATTTTTGACAACGCTGTTCTCCTTCAGCTGTGCAAACAAGCCTGATACCTGTTTATCCCCTGTCCGCTCGCAGACCAGCTTGCTGATCTTATGTCCGTTTCCGTCAAAGATTCCTGTATAACCGTCATTTGTATCTCCGATCGGTGTCCAGTCTTCACCTGTCATATCAATGTCTGCCGTCAGCACTGCATTGACAGCGTTCTCTCCGGCATTGACCTTCGCCGCAAACGCCTGCAGATCTTCTTTGTCTGCAATCGCATAATATCCGGCATAATCTCCGTTTAAATGAAAATTACTCTGGTTCTCTTCAGTAACCTGTACCAGTCCTGCTGCATTTGCCTGAATACTTACCAAGCCACCAAAATCCATTGCGGTAAATGCAAGTGCAAATGCAAGTAATCCTGCTGCAATTCGTTTTCTCATATCTTCCCTCCTGTTTTCTTTTTTTAATCTTTCATTCCTGACTGATTCCTGCAAATTGCTCCGTTGAAAACTAATTTTCGCAATTCTATAACCATTATATAAAATTAAAAAAGCATTGTACACTAGCCAAACGGCCAGTTTTACAATGCTTAATCGAGTTTTTTCAAAGTTTTCTGTTTTTACATCGAAATCCATCCCAGTACATTTGCAATGGAGCTGAGAAGGATAATGATAACGCAGGCGGATGCCAGATATTTCAGGAAGAAATGATATAATTTCTTGCGTTTAAAATCAGATGACTGTTCAATCTCCGCATCCATTCTTTTAAATCCGACGACTTTCAGAATCAGAATGCAGGTAGCAAGTGCTGCGATCGGCATCATGACCGAGTTGGTCAGGAAGTCAAAGAAATCCAAAAACTGCATACCAAGGATCTTCACAGAGTCCCAGATACCATATCCAAAAGAGGATGCCGTTCCGATCACCAGCATCACGACAACCATCAGCAGACAGCATTTTCCACGGCTCCAGTGAAGCTCATCGTTCAGGGTGGAAACGCTGGTCTCAAGAAGTGAGATTGCACTGGTCAGTGCCGCAAACAGAAACATCAGGAAGAATGCGATGCCGACAATCGTGCCAACTCCCATACTCGCAAATACTTTCGGCAGGGTGATGAACGTCAGTGCCGGTCCTGCCTGGAGCGTTTCCATATCTCCGCCGGAGAATGCAAACACTGCCGGAATGATCATCAGACCGGCCAGAAGTGCGACACCGGTGTCAAAAATCTCAACCTGCGTGGTGCTTTTTTCGATGTCTACATCTTTCCCGATATAAGATCCATACGTATACAGGATACCCATCGCGATCGACAGGGAATAAAACATCTGTCCCATCGCCGCAACGACCGTCATCCAGGAAAAATTCTCCAGATTCGGGATCAGGAAATATTTGATGCCTTCCACGGCTCCCGGTCTTGTGATGGAATAAACAGCCACACAGGCTGCCAGCAGGATCAGAAGCGGCATCATAACCTTTGAAACACGTTCTACTCCATTTTTTACACCTGCAAGAATGACAATAAATACCAGTGCCGCAAAGATCAGAAACCATATTTCTACTTCCATGGAAGAGGTGATAAAACTGTTGAAATAGCCATCCTGTGCAACAAGGTTTGCATTGCCCCTGATATACTCAAACAGATATTTCAGAACCCAGCCGCCGATCACACTGTAATAAGGAACGATCATCATCGGGATGACTGCGTTGATCCAGCCTCCCAGGTGAAACGGCAGGCTCTTTCCGAATTTGTGGAAAGCTCCAACCGGGCTTTTTTTCGTCATACGTCCCAGTGCTGTTTCGGATACGATCATAACATATCCAAAAGTGACCATTAATGTAGCCGCTCAAAATTTTTGACAAAACTTCTCAAAACTTTTGACAAAACTTTTCGGGAAATATTTCCGGTATTTATAAGCACGAAACGGAGGGAAAAACCCTCCGCTTTTTTGACAATAATTTTGTGAATAACGCCTACTTTTCAGCAGCGGCTTCATCCTCATCTTCACACTTGGCAAGTTCCTCTTCCAAGGCTCCAATCTCATCACGGATGACCTGTCTCTGTTTGTGGAGTTCCTGAAGGTCATAAGGTGACTCCATCCCAAGGGTAGAATACTCAATACACTTGGCAATCTTCCAGTCCCCAATATCAGACTCCTGACATGAGAGCTTGGTCTTCAGGTCTCTTATTTTCTGCTCTATCTCATTTTTGCTCATTTTTGTTTTGCTCATCTCTGTGTCCTCCTTCAATAAATGGATGGATAAAAAGCTCATCAAAGAGCTTATCCATACTCTTGACTACATTGTATGAGTCGTAGTGGCTCACACCGCCCTTCCATGAGGCATAGGCACATCTCACATCATCAAAGGACATCTCCCCGGCATCCATGAGCTTCCGGAACTTCTTCAGCTTTCTCCGCATCCTTGTGACAGAGTCCTTGCTGATACGTTCCTGTACCTTTCCTGTCTCTGTTAGGTTATATTTGATTTTAAGGAATGTGAAGCCATGTGACAGTTTTACTATCTGTGTTTTCTTTGGATTGATAAAGAGTCCTAGCTCATCACATATCCCTTGTATGTCATTCAGGAGCCCCTTCAGGTACTCCTTATCTTCATGGATGATATAGATGTCATCCATATACCGCCCATAGTATTTCATGCCCTTCACAATCTTGCAGTAGTTGTCTATCCTTGTCGGATAGTATACTCCGGATATTTGTGATATTTGACTTCCAATACCCACGGACTTTCTCATGTACTTTTCGCCTGTCAGCTTTGCCTTATCAATTTGAGCATGTTCCAAGGCGTTATACAGCGTTTTCATACAGTTAGCATATTCTTCATCAGTCATGTAGGAAACATCCACCCTGAAGGTATCTATGAGCTTCTCAATAAAGCTCATTGTCTCCTTATCACCAATCTTTTTCCGCATTTCCTTTATCAGACCATCATGGACTATATTGTCAAAGAATTTGCTAAAATCAATCAGTAATACATACCCTTCATTGCTCTTGTGTTTCCGGTAGAACTTGTGAAGATGTGTGCTCAACCGTTTCCTTGCAAAATGGATACCCTTGCCTTCCATGGAAGCACCATTGTCATAGGTCAGGTACTTGGAGAGCTCCGGGACAAGCACATTGTCACAGACTGACCTCTGTACCACACGGTCAGAGATGTGCATTGACTTAATATGCCTTGTTTTTCCCCTCTCATGCAGCTTGAACTCATAGAAGTCCTTCTGCTCATAGGTTCCATCCTTCAGCTCCTTTTGAGTTTGGTTGATATTCCTCAAAAGGTTCATTTCATACCGCTGTACTGACTCTTTCCACGCTGTTCCCTTCTTTGACTTGTTAAAGGCATCAAGCAGGGAGTTGGCATCATATACAGACTCCATATCATTCATAGAGCTTCACCTCGTTTCTAGCACCAACTGACGTATCAGGGTGCATCAAGATGTTCCCTCATCCTCCCTCTATCAGAAGATGAGCTTCTTTACCTTTCGGAAGGACAAGCTTTCCTTTCCTGTATCGTATATCGGCACATAGCCTACACTTAGTATACATACACGAAATCGGGCGGACTCCACCATCCCCGGCGGCGTTGTTATTATTACTATTACCATTATTGTTACAATTAGCAAACGCCGCCGCCGACACCACAGCACTCAACGGTGGAAAAGTCTCTTGATACAAAGCTTGCCCCGGATAATTATACTTGTTTTTCAGCCTTTTGGGAAGCACCTTCTTTCTGTGCTTTGGCTGCTTCATTCTCCCTGATTTTCTTCAGGATTTTGTTGTCACTCTTTCTCCATCCCTTCAGGAGGGCTATCTCCTTCTCAATCATTTCCACATATCGGATATACTTCTGTGCATCCACCGGGATGATGGATATAATGTACTGCATCTCCTGAAGGAGCTGCTCACAGTTTCCTATGGCATGATTTTGGAAGTTTCTACGGTCATAGAACTCACTCTCACATACTGGATATATCGTATTTGCCTGTGTGATGTTCATTATCATGTTGTGGAGAATATTCATTATATTATTCCTCATTTTATCTATGAGCCATGCCGGATATTCCTCTATTATCGTGGCTTTCATTTCATACTTCTCCACAATCTCCCGAAACTTCTGCTCATCCTCCTGCTCCATTCCCGGCACCCCATACAATGACTTGACACTCCTCACTTTGTCCTTGATGCCAAAGTCCCGGAGGAGCAACATTGTGATTTCTCTCCGGAGCATTATAGCATTATGATAGAACTCCAAACTGGATACACTTCTTTTGTTCTTCAGAACGCTCAACCTATTTCCTCCTTCCGGTCATCTGCCCCCATACAGGGGGCAGATTAAAGATTAACCGATACAGAAATACGGGCGGACTCCACCATCCCCGGCGGCGTCGTGATAATCACTACCACCATAATTGCCACAACCAGCAAACGCCGCCGCCGACACCACAGCACTCAACCAATACCACCATCTACTTCCGTTATGTCCAAGTCCTGCTACCTTCAGGTTAGGAGCTAACCGGAACAACGGGAACTGAATATTGTCACATCCTGTATCATAGAATGATGAACTAAGCACTGTGGAACCATATACCTGTATCTCACTCATCAGTTTAACCAAGCAATCCTTCCATTCCCATGAGCTTGCATATCCTGTGATGCCTGCTCCTGCGTTTGAATTGCCTGTTGTAGATACTGCTGTTGTCAGCAATTCTCTGTGACTAAGTATATGATTATTTAATGCTGTTTGCAAGGCTGCTGCATATACAGGAAGAACCGTTTTATACATCTTAGAGCCTACATACCCACCTGTTGTCACATTTGTATCATTCATAACTGATTTTGTCTTGAAGCAGTCCTTCGGTACAATCACAGCATGATGTTTTGTGAAGGCTGTATCTCCATTATTCCAAAATACATCAAAGCCTGCCAAGATACATCTGACTGTCTCGGCACCACCCAAGCCTGTAGTGATGCTTATGTCAAAATAATCACCCACATACAAGTCCTTAAAGGTTCCTGCACTGATACGCTGACATATTTCATCCACCGTATACACATTTGTCAGGTTCTTCCCTCTGTAGATGGAATTATGAGCTGCTGCACTGTCAGAAAAGACATTGATGAACTGCTCATTGAGGTATTTGTCATTGTCAAGGAGCTGCTGATGTCTCACATTCCACTCATCATAGTGTGCCGGAGTTGTCCTCTCCATTGCTGTCATCTCAAGGACAAGTTTCGGATGCTCTGCTGCTGTTATATTTGCCATTTTCTTCTTCCTCCTTAATAGTTGTCTTCAATGGTGAATGTCACCTCTGTCTCATCCTTACCTTTTGCAAGGAAATTAGAGAACGCCACCACATCTCCATCCTCATCAATGAGTGCCATCTCACTGATGAATGTACCAACAAGCTCATCTTCCTCAAGCTTGATGGTATACTCATAGGATGTATCTGAAGTCTTGGTTGATGAAGTATAAGGCTTTCTGACCACCTCTTTCTTCAATGCTACATTCTCCGCAAGTGGTACTATCACGGTACCATCTCCATTGACACCGCCGGAACCAAGTGCAATGTGTGTTATCTTTGCAACCGTTCCGGTTGTATGGCTTGCTTCAGCCATCTTTTTTCTTCTGATTTTGGTTATCACGCTTTTTGTTGCCATTCTACAATACCTCCGTTTTTTGCCAAGCATCTATTATCTTGGAACCATCAAGGCTCCATGTTCCATCAAGGAAGATGAGGTTGTGCTCTTCATGCCATATCACCCTGAACTCCCTTGTATGTTCTACACCAAAGCTGTATGCCTGCTTGGTGGTGTATTCTGTCCTCTGTGCATCCATGAGCCGGGAGCCTGTCAGCTTCCAAAGCCCGTTGAGCTTCAGATAATCAAAATAGTCAATGACCATCCGGTACTGCTCCAATGTCTTCCTGATACTGTATGCCTCCTCACAAGGCTGCATCCTGTACCGCTGCTTCATTAGCAGCTTCTCTTCATGCTGATGGCGGAATGTTGTGCTCCATCTCATTTCTCTTGGAGACATCTGTGCATCCACCACATAACTTCCATCTGTCGTCCATGAGCCATCTGTCTTCAGGTATTCAAAATAGTACATCCTGAAGCTGTATGCCGCCTTCAGGATGGCACTCTCTACCATCCGGCAGGCATAATTGTATGCCATAACTGCAAGCCCGGCTTCATGGAGCTCATAAAGGCTCTCATATCGGTATCCTATCCGGGTACCAACGGGAGTCATCTCTGCATCAAGCATATAGCTCCCATCCAGTTTCCACATTCCATCAAGCTTCCTGTAGTCATAATAGAATAGATGCTTCTTATACAGTACCTCAAGGAAGTTTCCTGTGTGTGGCTGCCTGATGCTCAAGTTATACTTGAAGAAGTAGTTGTCCTTTGCACCCACCTCTTTCCACTTCCTGACGGTCTTCCGCATAATGTCAAAACTGATAGGATGCTCCTCATCCGCATCCATCACAATTACTATGTAGAACTCCGCCCATCTGTTTTCAATGGTATCAGACTCCAATGTCCGGCTCCCATCAAGGAGCCAACTTCCATCAAGTGTGAAATGGGAAAAGCCTGTCAGGTCATTTGCTCTCACAAGAACCGGGGAAGTATATCCAAGAGTCCTCACCGCAAGCAGCACTCCCTCATTGGTACCTCCAAGCTTGCATATCTCCTCATACATGGCTATCCTTGAGCGGAAGTTCTCTGGATGTTCTCCTTCATACCGGGTGAGCCTTCTATCAGCTCCATGTACCGGGAGCATTTCATGGCTGCATGTAGCAACCATTCCCTCATCCCTTGCCCGGAGTATGTCTTCCTTTGCTTCATCAAACCTCTTGCCGAACACCCGGCAAAGGATGTACCACTTATTCAGTGCTTTCTTCAGCTTCTTCAGAGGAGTAGTGAGCAGATACCACATGTATTCAATAAAGTTCTCTATCATGGCGGCATCACTCCTTCCCCCTTGCACTCTGTACTACGTTCCGGACAGTCACATTGATGTCTCCTGCCATGATGACCTTGTCCTGTTCAAGAACCATGTCATCAGACGGTTGCAAGATGTCTGTCTTCCTGTAGTTATCAATCTTTGTACTAAGCACTTGGATGATGCTGTCCCTGTATAGGGTATTCATTTCTCCCCTTGTCAGAGCCATCATGTCCTCAATGAGTTTTGTTGCCTGTGCATCCACTCCATCCGTTGCCGCATCTTCAGCAAGGTATATCACAAGCTCAAAGTCCTGTCTCACTACTTCACTGGACTTCACAAGATAGTCCTCATAGTTTCCCTTCAGCGGCTCAATGGCTTCACCCACCTTTCTTATCAGCTCCGGAGAAGCTTCTCCTGCTGCACCTGTGACAATCACATCCACTGTGCCCTGACCTCTTGGATGCTGTGCATCAATCCGGGCATCCAGTACACCGGGTACAGCCTTTGCAGCGTTCCGGAGCTTCTCTTCTATGGTTCGTGTTGCAAGCTCCGCCCATGAGCTCATACATCTGTCACGGAGGTCTTCAAGGTCTTCCTCTTCAGCTCCTTCCTCAAAGAGCCAGTCATCCTCATTTGTCACATAGTCCACACCATCAAGGTGTATCATGGATATGGTTATTCTTCCCGGTGCTATATTGTAATAGGTTCCGGTAGCTTCAGCCTCCACAAGCACTCTTCCTACAGGTTCCCCGGCATCAATGACCGTATTCTCACAGCAATAGAACTTCAGCTCATTGCCTCCGGCATCCGGTTCTGTTTTGAAACAATGTCCTTTTGTTACCTGAAGAGCATTGTTGTATTCACTCCTGTATATGCTCACATAACCTCTTGCTGCCTTTGCCTCCTTCTGCTGTTTGGAATAGTCGGCAGCCTTAATCTTCAGCCAGTCTCCTTCAGCATGTTTGATGAAGCATCCATTCACGATAGTACGGGCAAGCTCTTTCAGCTCTATGTATATGGTCACAAGCATCCGGCAAAGGTGATAGAAGATGCCGCCCTTTTTGAAGTTCGTTATAGGAAAGCCTTCACCCTCAAGCTCTCCCTGTACCTTTTCCATCTCCTCATCTTCATCCGGGAGAGGGATAATCTTCTCCATAATGCTCTCATCTATCATTCCACAATCACCTCCACGCCATTGCTCTCAATGTCAATGTTATATTCACTATTGCTATCTGTCCTCCGGAAGGCTATCCTGATATGGTATATATGACCGTCAAAGTTCACCGTTGTCTGTATGCTTCCGGCATCAATATAGTCCCTTTTGGACATCTTGGAACGGATACGCTGCTGTATTTCCATCTGTGTGAAGTCATCATACTCTCCCTGCATAAAGTCAAGCAGGCTCCACCCATAGCTTGCATCCCCTTCCTCATCCTCATAGAAGAGCTCACCCTCTTCTGTCATTGCCTCATTCTTAATATCCTGAAGCCAACATTCATCATCCGATACAAGGGCTGTGTCCCCGTTCCCGTCTGATACAGGCTGACCATCTTCATCAAGCATGATGTCTACATCATTTGCACCTGTTATCTGCATCAGAAGCACCTCCCTATGATATAAGGCTTGCACTCACCATACATGAGCACGATTGCCACAATCTCATTCTTCAGGACAGGTATGTCAGTTTTCACCTTCGGTACCTCCGGGAAGCGGATGTCAGGCTGCTTGTTTTTGTCAAGTATTTTGAGAGTTGCTTCATACAGCTCTCCGTTCTGTCTCACAGATACCACCTTTGCATATAAGCCGGGCGGATACTGCATGTGTGGATAGTTCTCTTTTATCTGATTTTGAAGCTCCTGCTCCACAAACATCTTCATCATGTCAGACATCCTTCTCACCTCCTGCAAAATAGATATACATGTGTACCGCTCCGGTATCATCACTTCTCACTATTGTCTTCTCTACTGTTACAATTCCGCTGTATTTGCTGTGCTGCACCTCAACTTCTTGGCTGTGGTGTATCCAAGGGATGGCTATTGTCTCCGCCTCCCAAAGGTCTCCGTACTTATTCAGGGACAGGATGGTCTCTCCCTCCTCAAGTACATATATCTCTTTCTGTTCTTCCTTGGTTCCCCAATAGAATACCTTTTTCTGAAAGAAGAACGGGTTCTTGATGCCCCATGAGCTGTTGACCTCTGCTATGGTATTGATACCGCTCTTTCTGTCAATGACAAAAAGGTCTTTCTTCCCATAATGTTCATCAGACAGCACATAGTCCTCAATCCCTGCACATGCCAATACATACCGGATGACATCCTGCGGCTCACAGTCTACAAAGGATGCCTTGATGGTCACTCTGTCAAGCTTCATCATGTCATCTTTTATCATTATTTCCTTCCAGTAGTCCGTGTCACCGCATCTGACATATCCATCAATCAGGCTGTCAAAGTCATCCTCATATCCAAGCTCAACGCTTGCTTCATCCATATCTTTGAACTTCAGGACTCCCTGAAGCTGTGGTGATAATTCCACCCGGCACCAGTCCATGTGAGACTCTTTGCTTGAGAAACACTCAACCTCTATACCATCCGTCACCTCATAGTCTCCTACTGTCACCCGGAACTCCGGGGATATTAGCTTCTTGTATCCCAAGCTTCTCACCTCCTGCTATTTCACAGCCGCCCTTGCTGCCTTCTTACCTCTGCTTGTGTTTCGGCTGTCCTTTGCCGGGCTTTTGCTTTTTGATTTCTTACTCTTTGACTTCTTTGTGCTCTTTTTAGTAGTCTTTTTCTTTGTGGTCTTCTTTTTCACCTTTATCCCGGCTATATCAGGAGCCCACAGTTCCAATGAAGCTATCCGTTTGCTCTCTGATATAACCTTCTTAGAGGTGAGGTTCTTGAAGTATACCTTTGTGATACCACGGACTGCACAGTCTTCATTGACTATTGGAAGAAGCTTCGGCTTGTCCTGACCATAAGGCTTGAAAAGCCGCTGCATCTCCGTGAGCTGTTCCAATGTGGTAGCAGTCTTTGTGTCCTCAAGCAGTATGTCTATCATCACCTTGGCATTTTCATAGCCTACAGGCTGTGACTTCTTGTATCTGCCCTTCTCATCCTGTGCCACATACACGCTTCCGGCTTCCTGAACCTCCACGCTTGTGACCTGACCTTCAAGATATATACCTCCAAGCTTCACTACCTTTTCCTGCACATACAGCATACCGCCTCACCTCCTATGTTGTTGCCGGAGTAGGGCTGTCTGTCCGGTTCTGTGCATCCTTCAGCTCATCTATCAGCTTGTAGAGCAGAGGCAAGTCCTTAATCTTGCTTATATCTACAGTGAAGCTAATCTGATGGATGGTGGTGCCGCCTTCTTTGCCCCATCTCTCTGATGTGTATGTCTCTTTTGTGGTTGTTGTCTTGCTTTCCTTTTCCTTTCGTACTGATGCAGCCTTTGAGGTCAAAGCACTTGTGATGTTTGCCCCGGTCTGCTGTACTGTATCACCGCTTTCTTCGTTCTCTCCTTTGACTACGCCTTTGACAATCTCTGTCATCTGCTTCCACAGTTCGGATAATGGAAGCACCGCTTCAGCTCCGGCTTCTCCTCCTCCCAAGAGGTTCCCTCCCATTGCTCCAAAGATGGTTGCTCCGTTCAGGATACCGCCTTCCTTGTACCATTGGATGGAGAAGGATGGCAATGAACCTTTTCCGCCGATACCATAAGGTGCCTGTCCACCATTTACACTAATATGTGGCAGCTTCAAGTCCGGAAGCTTCCATGAGAAATTGAAAACTCCTTTGATTTTCTCAATCGTACTGGACACTACAGACCTTGCCGCTTCAAGTTTTGATGAGAAGGCTGACTTGATACTGTCAAGAACTGAAGAGACCGTATCCTTTGCCGCCTGTATCTTATTGCTTATAGTAGAGCGTATACTCTCAAGCTTCCCACCTGTCAGATTGTTTATCACGGAGTATGCTGTACTGAAGGTACCCTGTACTCCTGTCATTGTTGCTGCTACAATTCCCTTTATGCCTCCGCCGCTTGACTGATATGCAGCCTGCATATTGGAGAGCTGTGTGCTTGCATAGTTCTTAGCTGCTAACATTCCGGATGATACTGCATTTGCCACACCGGACATCTTCTCACTGAATTGGTTCTTGATGTTTGTGAGCTTTCCGCCCGTCAGGTTGTCAATGAATGTGAAGCCTGCTGTGTAGTATCCCTTCACGCCTTCTACAGCCGCCGCTGCTACGCCCTTGATGCCGCCGCCATGTTCTTCATAGGCTGCCTTCATATTGCCAAGCTTTTCCTTCACGGTGTCGGATGCAGCTCCTAAGATATTTCCAAAGAAGCCCTTCACCGCTTCAAGCCCGTTTTTGATGGTGTCCTTCATCTTCGTTATGGTCTCGGTTGCATCTATGCCGATTGCCGACAATGCACCACCAACCACATCCAAAAATCCGGATGCAAACCCACCAAGGAATGAGAGGATGGCATCAAAGCAGTTGAAAAAGAAGTCCTTCAGGTCTCCGACTGCTGCGGATGCAAAGTCAAGAGCTCCCGAAAAATCGCCCTTGAATAGTGAGACAATCATGTTCACCACATTGGTAACAAAGCTCACCAAACTTGAGAGGGCATTGGTCAACGGGGTCAGTGCGGATATAATTCCCTGAATACAACCAACGAAAAGACCAAGTGCTACCGTCAGGACTGCACCTAAGACAGCACCTAGTACCTCAAGGATTGGCTGCACCGCCTGATACAGTTCCATGAACTTCTGACCTAGATTTTGTAGGGCAGGCTTCAATGTCTGCCATGCCTGCATGAAGGATGATTTCACCTGTTCAAATAGTCCAATCCAAAAGCCACGGAAGGCTTCTGACTTATTCCATAGGACTACAAAGGCGGCTACTAGAGCCACTATTCCGGCTATCACCCACGTTATAGGGGAAGCAAGGAAGGCTGTATTCATTCCCAAGGTTGCGGTCTTCACAAGTCCTATAGCGTTCTTTGCTGACAGGAAAAGCTTTCCAAGGCTTCCTATCACACCCATCACGCTTCCTGCTATCACAAGGAATACTCCAAGCTTCAGGGCTATGTTCATAATGCTCTGAACCGTTTCCTGATTGTTGCTTATCCACTTGGAACCCTTCTGTATCAGTCCGCTCACTTTGTCCATGGTATTGTTGACTGCCGGAAGTAGTCCATTTCCAAGTTCCTCCACATTGTTGTGTATCTGTTGCTTCAGCACTTGAAACTTCTGCTCCGGTGTGTTGTTGATGGCTTCCGCCATCTCCTCCGTCACAGATATTCCGTTTTTCATGCTTCCCTGCAAGTCCTGTATTCCACTGTCAAGGGTCTCAACATTGTTGTATAAAAGGTCTATAAGGGCAACCGCCTCATCCGTTCCAAAGGCTTCCTTCAGTTCCCTCTTCTCTACTGCATCAATGGTCTCCCCATATTTACTCTTCAGCTCTGTCAGGATGTCCGGCATTGATAGTAGCTGATTGTTGGTATCAAGGAAGGTCAGTCCCAACTTCTCTCCGGCACTGGATGCCTGATTGAGGAAGGACTTATACTTTGTTGCTGCTTCAGAACCGGACATTGTAGTCTGAAGCTGTCCCATTATGGCAAGCTGTTCTTCAAGTGGGACATTGGCATTTGTAGCTGTGGCTCCTAGTGCTGATATCGCACTTGCCATCTCGGAGCCGGATGTCTTGTAGTTCTTAACTGCTGTTGCAATTCCGGCGGAGAACATCTCACCAAACTCAAGGTCAGACATATCATCATAAAAACCTTTATAGATACCGTAACCTGTGGCAAATAGTGAGCCCATCTCTTCCGTTGTTGATTTTGTGGCTTTACCCGTCAGGGCTGCCAGTTGTGTGAACTGTGCCACGCCTTCATCCGTCAAGGATGCTATACCTGATTTAATATCATAGGATGCCGTTATGAAGTCCGCTTTGCTTGTTCCTGCCCATGTGTTGGAGAAGCTCTTTGCCGCATCCTCCACCGCCTTCAGGTCTTTCACTCCCAAAGAGGAAAGCTCTCCAAGTGCGTTCTGTGTATCAAAGGTGGCTGTGACTGTTTTCATGGCAAGCCCGGTGATGGTTCCACCTATTCCTGCCATTGCTACCCCTGCCTTCTGCATGGTTCCAAAGGCAGAATTGAGCTTGTCTACACTACCGGATACGCTGCTCTGCACACTGTTCATCTGACCGGAAAGATTATCCACCAAGTTCAGGATGACAGACAATTTGTATACTGACTCCATACCCATGCAACCACCTCCCTGTTGCTTTTTACTTAAAATGTGATATACTATTCCTTACAAGACCATAGAGGTGTATCAAGTCCCACAGTTTCCGGCTGTGGGGCTTTTTTATTCGTCATTACTAAAATTGTCTGCTATTCCTTTTGCTACGCCTGTCTCAATATCTTCAATTCTCATCTCTCTTGCACAGTCCGCTTGACCATACAGCTCAAAGAACTCTTCAAAGGTCAGGTCTTCAAAGCTTTCTGGAAGCAGTTCCGTGGGAAGATAGGTATATATGACCATCTTCCCATAGCTCACAAAGCTGCTCTTGAACCGCTCCTTGGCATCCTCTACAGCTTTTTTACTGATGTAGTGTCTGCCAGTCCAAGCATACGGAGAAGCTTATCTGCAAGGCTGATAGTGATTGCCGGATACTCCTCCACTGTTTCCTTGAGCATGTCTCTCTGCTCATCAATGATGTTGTCAAAAGCAAAGCTCTTAGATGCCTTTGTCACAGAGTTGGACATGGTCTTCACATATCTGTCATAGGATGCTGCCTTCGGCTTCTTGAAGAGGAATGTGAACTCATCCTCTGTCTCATCATCCACCTGTACCGTTGTTACTACCGTGTAGACCTTCTCATCTGAAGCTGCATATTTCTTCTTCAGGCTCTCCACATCTGTCTTCTTCTCTGCATCAGCAGCCTTTCCTGCATTGAGGAGCTGCTCTTCTCTTGTATCATTCATGGTTTATACCTCCGTTTTTGTCATTTATTTTGTTATTAGTTACGCATCAAGACCATTGATTTTGATACCGCCCATTGCCATACCATCAAGGTCTACCTTCATGGACTTGTCTCCCTGTGCCGCCTTGAAGCTACGCTTTGACAGCACAACATTGGTCAGGACATCCGTACAGGTTGCAGCTCCTTCGTCTGCATAGTTCACTACAATCTTCGGGATAACATACTTGTAGAAGTTCTTGTATCCCTTTGACTGGATGACCCTGCACATCTCATTGAAGTCCTCACGGAGCAGGGAAATCTTGACGGAGTTCTTCTGATTTCCGGTACCATAACCTCTAATCTTTCCGCCCTTGCCATAGATAGGCTCTTTTTCCTCCTCATCATCATAGGAGATTTCCATGGGTTCCATGTTCTCCATGCCGGAAGCTGTGATTGTCACACTTGACCAGTCATAGGCTTTTCCGTTGATTAACTGCTTGTTTGCCATCTGCCTCTACCTCCTTCCTAAGATGCTGAATAAGGGTTCTCTACTGCAAATGTGAGGTTCATCTCCCTCACATGACCCATAGGTACATAAGTGATATTGATGTCAAGCTTCTCATCCACAAGGATGTTGAGGTTCTCCGTGTCAATGGTCACGCTTCCGGAGCTTATGATTTTATCACGGACAGCATCTTCCACAGGTGTATTGAGCTGCTCCTGAATATTGGTGATGCTTGTCTCAATATCTTCCGGGTCAACCTCCACCTGAAGCTCATCAAGTGCCTTTGCCCTGACAGCCTTGACAAGTCTGTTCGATACCCTGACATCTTCAGCATAGGAGTAGTCACTACCTTCAGGTGACATCATGTTTGCAGAGGTCACATAGTAGTCTTCCTTGCCAATGTACTGCCTGATGGTCACATACTTTGCCTTGTCCAAGGTCTCAATATAGTCCTCAATTCCTTCAGGAAGGAGCTTGAGAAGCTTTGCTTCAGAGATAGGGAAGCTCTTCACCTCTCCAATGCTCTGTGACTCTTTGGCTCTTCCATAGAGTCCGGTCACAATTCCTGCATTGTTGATGTCCTGAACCCTTCCATCCATTCTCTGATAACGGGAATTGCTACATACAACCTGCATGTAGATATTGTTGATGCCCTTCCGTTCCTCAAGCATTGCGTTCACATAATCCTCAAGGCTCTCATCCGCCTTCTTTCCTCTTGCCTCACAGACAAAGAACAGAGGTCTCTTGTACTTAGTCAGGAAGTCATTGGCAATCGTACACAGAGAAGCCCACAAAGCCTTGGATGATACTCCAACGATATGAACGAACTCAAACATAAGAGGGCTGTTGATGAGGCTCTCAACCGCACTGATTACTGACTCATTGCTCATAGCCGGTGATGTGGAGGAGAATGTGAAACGGTCTCCCTCCATAAAGCTGTCACCGCCTTCTGCATCCGTGAACTTTGCAGTCAGTCCGGTAGTTGCCAGTTCTGCCTCTCCGGTGATAGGTATTGTCATTTCCTCTGTGAAGGTATTTCCTCCATCCAATGAGTATCTGAAGCTTCCCTCATTGCACTCTCCGGCATCCATTACCTCAACCACAATGTCATAGGCATTGTTAGGGCTTCCCTTTACCTCAAAGGTACCGTATCCCTTTTGGTCTTCCGTGATTTTTCCAATGGTTCCGGCTGTCCCTGCTTTCACCGGGATGCAATAGATTGAGGATGCTCCCCACTCAACCGCATCAATGCAGGCATCAGCAAGAGGTGTGTTGCCAACCTTCTCCTTGATTTTCTTGGCGTTCATTGTGCCACTAATCAGGATAGGTGACTTGCTTTCCACATTGGAAATGCCGATTTTGATTGATGTCCCGGTACCCGTGGAGCTGCTTCTCCCAAGGTTCCCGTCTTCGACTTTTACATTTACATCTCCAAACATTATCCCTTTGCCTCCTTGTCTTTCTTACTCCCGTCAACCGGGGCTTTCCGGAAGGCTTCACAGGCTTCTTTGAACTCTTTCTCTTCCACCTGTCTTCCACTCTTCCATCCGTTTGCTGCCTTCGTTCCTTCAAACACCGCATCAGATACACCAAGTTTCTGCTTGAGTTCCTCAATGCTCATTAAGGATGCAGCCTGTTTTGTTTCTGCCATGATTATTCCTCCTTATCCGACAGAGCCAATGTCCATTGGCTTAATGTCTCTATCTTGATAGATACCGCCTTCAAAAGTGATGTCGAACTGTACCGCTACTTTCGCCTTCAGGATACTGTCACCCTCTTCTACCCAGTCCGCTTCACCTACCACGATATTCACCCAGTTACCATCCACATCAATTCCCTTCTTCAGGTTTTGGAGAAAGTTCTCAAGGATTTCCTCCACCTTCTCCTCTGATGTGTCCGCTATCACTACATGGAGTGATGTGCTCCTGTCCCACAGCTTCACTCTACGCTTCCGCTGCCCCTCTTGGTCTATGTATGTTTTTTTTGAGCCGGAGCGTGCGAATGTCTCACCGTTTCGCAATACTGCACCAACGTGGACTTCGTTTCCTGCCTTCAGCTTTTTCATATTGGTGTAGACCTGACTCTTGATGCCGGAGCTCTTCAGCGTTTCTATTAAGTAGTTCCTTTCCTTTACCATGTCCTACTCCTCAAAAATTTCCTCCAAGGTGTCCTTGATGTCCTGCTCATCCTCTTCACTGATACCCAAGAACGGTCTTGGTGGTATGCTTACTTTGACAGAGGCTACTCTCTTCCATTGTCCACCAATCTTGAATGTGAGGTACTTTTTATTCTTTGCTCTTATTGTCCGCTCATCACCAAATTGGTGTGTGGCAGCCCTGATGTCATTGGTACCTACTGCAAGTCCACTGTCACTCACTTCTGACCGGATGCTTGTTTTGAGCTGTGTGGTCTTGGTGAGCGTCTTGCCGCCTTCCTCCTGTGCCCGGATGGATGGCTTCCAACTTGTACCTTCCGGAGTCTTCTCCTCCGTGAAGCGTTCCACTGTGGAAGTCCTCAATCCTTCCGCTATGGAGTTCAGAACCCCACGGGTCTCAAGGTGGCTCAATCGGTTCAGGCGTTGGAGCAGCTCATCAGTATCTCCGGACATCTCTGCCCTGATTGACGACATCCCATCACCATCCTCTCATACTGTCCCTTGAGAACACCCTGCCTGAAGACTTCATCTTGAAGCCATTGGCTGCTTCGCTGCTTCCTCCTTTTTCCTCAACGCCTATGCTTATGATGCCCTTTGCCACATCAAGCAGAAACTTGATGGCTGCGTTGTATCGGTTCAGGAAGGTCTTCTCCCGGTCACTCTCATCTATACCTGTCCTTGATACAAGGTTGTATACAGATATGTCTTTTGCAAATTTGTTGATGACCTGTGGTGTCTTAGTGAAGGGAACTCTGTACCGTTTGGCAAGGTACCCGTCAATCTCGGCACAAGCATCAGATATAGCAGACTCACATAGTGTTGCAATCTTAGCTTCACGCTCCTGCTCATCTTCTATGTACTCATCTCCAATGATGACATTCTTCATATCATCCTTTATCATTTCAAGAACCTCTCCAACAGTACAGTACATT
The DNA here is from genome assembly GCF_018783905.1 of Ruminococcus sp. MCC718. Classification (NCBI taxonomy): domain Bacteria; kingdom Bacillati; phylum Bacillota; class Clostridia; order Eubacteriales; family Oscillospiraceae; genus Ruminococcus; species Ruminococcus sp. MCC718. The sequence continues at coordinate 33,338 of NZ_WQNP01000030.1, read as the reverse complement.
CCAATCACCTACTTCTTATCCCTGTGCCTGTGCTTCTACTTCTCCGGTAGAGCCATACGCCATCTGCCAAAAACCATATCCTGCATTGCTTCTTCCATCAGCTCCATACAGGTACTCATCCAACATGAAGACATTCTCATCAGTGTCTCTTGTTAAGGATGTGAACTTGATTTTCTTTCTAAGCTGATAGATGAAAGGCTTCAGGAAGCGGTTGGTGCAAAGAAGGAACCAATACTCCGGATGCTCTGCAAGGGCAGGCTCTACATGAAGCTTTGCTGTTCCCTTCAGCACGTTTGTGGTACCGTCAATCTGGTCTGCTTCCAAGATGAGCCTTGCTGTCTCCTCCAATGCCGGAGGTACAACCAAAAGGTCAGGCACAAGCTTCAGGCTCTTGCCCTTATCTCCCTTGATGCTCATAATGGAGCTTCTTCCTTCCATGTAGGACTCCCTTGACAGCTTCTTATTGCTTCTGTTGCTGTAGGTCGCATCACCTACCTTGTGGGCTGTATTAAAGAATGAAAGCCCGTCATAGCACTTCTCATTGAAGCCGCTCATCATAGCACCAAAGACAAGCTCATCCGGATGCAATGCAGCAGCTTCTCCCATGTTGGAGAAGAGAGGAGTATACACTCCATACTTGTCATCCTCAATGTCATCTCTCGGTACACCAATGGTCATCTCAAACTTTTTGTTCTTGATGAGGTAGTCATAAGCAGCAAGAGCCTGTACTTCTCTCTCACCAATCCACTCTCTCATGCCCGGCATCTGACCAAGCCACTTGTAATCCTGCTCTCCTGTGGTGCTCGGTACCACAGTTGCAACCTTCTGATAATTGGACTGTGTGGTATCAAAGCTCTTGTTGAAAGCTGTTGAGTATCCCACTGTAAGTCCGTGTAAATTTGCCTGATTAACAATCATGTTTCATGTCCTCCTTATACCTGTGTTATGTCTACTGTAACGCCATCATCATCTACCTCTAAGATGGTGCCTGCTACACTTGAGCCATCCGCTGTGATGGTCACTGTCTTCTCATCCTTGATGTAGCACTTCTTCAGGATGTCAGTCTCTTTGATGGTTCCATCATTCTCCCATACGAATGTCCCACGCTTCACACTGACAGTCTGCTCACCATCTGCCCCGTTACGGTTGTCACAATATCTCTGCACACATCCGGCAATCAGGAGCCCGGCGGAAGCAGTTGCCTCTACTGCATAACCATCTGAATTGATGGCTGCCATTGTTGCCTCTGTCAGTTCTGCTCCTCCCTTGACAGGGATGTTGAGCATCCGGTTCCCGGTTCTCTCGTTTCCTGCTCTGTTCATCTCTTAGTCCTCCTTCTTGTTGTACTTCTTAACATCCTCCATGGATACTCCCATGTTCTTGAGGATGGCTATATCCACCTCATCAGAGTTGGAAGCTGCCGGAGCATCCTTCAGGTCAAGCTTGCCCTGCGGAACTACTACAGGAGCCTTGTCCACAAAGCCCTTGAAGCCTTCCATATCCTTCAGGGCGTATGACTTAGCCCATTCAGACTGTGCGGCTGTGATTTTTCCTGTCTTCAATGCCTTCTGAACCTCCTCATCTGCATCTCTTTCAGCCATACGCTGCTTGAGTGCAAGGAGTTCAGCCTGTGTATCCGGTGCTCCTGCCTTCAGAGCCATGATGGAAGCTGCCACATCCTCGGTCTTGGCATCCGCCTTCAGTCCAAGCATGGAAAGGATGGTGCTGTTTGCCACCATATCAGCCCCTTCAGGCTTCGGTTCACCATCTCCCGGCTTCCCATCTCCTTCACCCGGCTTCTTTCCATCCATTTCTTTGAGCTTCTCTGCTGCTTTTGCAGCATCCTCAACCGCTTTCTTGATTTCCTCTTCCGTTGCGGTCTCCGGAAGTCCTAATGCCTTTGCAAGTTCCTTTAAGTCCATGATATTTCCTCCTTCTGAAATGTCCTCTATATCAAGGGAGTTCACTAATGCAAACATCCCATCAATAGCAGGTGTGTTTGTAAGTGCAACAGAGTGTATTGCTGTTGCCTTTTGGTCTCTTTTTCGCACCAATACCACCGGGGAGAGGTATCTGTACTCCTTATTCTTCAGGTACTCGGCTGCTTTTGGTGTCCATTCCACCTTTGCAATGATGGCATCTTCACCTTTGTAGAGGTCTTTTATCCATCCGCCTGCCGGAGCCTGCACATCTGACAGTGTTTGGTGCTCATAATCAATGACAAGGTCAAGCTTTCTGTCCTTGAACTGTTTCCGGATGAGCTCAAAGCTCTCATCATCCACATTGAAGTCCCCCTTTTGGGAATGTACTCTTCCAAGGGGAAGTATTTTGATTTCTGTAGGCACACCGGAGAGCTCCACGCCCTGTCCGGCACATGCAATCAGCTTTGCCATATCCGCTCACCTCTTTCCTTTGCTTTCTGATAGCGTTATAACGCGTTATAACGCCCCTTAGAGCTTCTCAATGTAAATATCCTTAGATTTACCTATCCGAACACTCACAGCCTCTTAAAAAGGCTCTCATTTTGTTTCACCATCTTCCGGCTGTTTTCTCTCCCTAAACATCTTCCTAAGCTCCGGAGATATATTGGTCATGTCCGGCTTCCATACGGTCTTTGCCGGGTTATTGGAGAAGCCCTTGTCAGGAAACTTTGTGAGTATCTCTCCGGTGGAGTAGTCCACATCATACGGTGCCTCTGTTTCAACATGCAATCCCATCCTTTCAACCTGTTTTTTTGACAAGCTCACCACCATGCAGCGGCACCGGAACCCGTTGGGTGGGTACCATACATCCCATATAGGGTCATCTGCCCGGTACACTCTTCCTTCCATGACTGCATGTGACTCTCTCACATGTCCGTCTCCGGCTGTCCGGTATCTCCAATATGGTCTTAGCTTCATTGTGGTCTCATCTGTCATGCTCTTATAGTGTCCTGCATTGAGGGCGGTCTGCATGTTAGTCCTGAAGATGTTGTCACACTTCCAAGGATTGATGCCCTCATATCCATGCTCCTCAAGGAACCTGTTCATATCTTCCAGGAACTGCTCCTTGGTGGTTCCTTCTTCTGCTGCTTTTGTCAGGCAGTCAAGAAACTCCTGAAGGACTTCAAGACTTGTATATCCTGACACCGTGAAAGCCTTTGCCCGGCTCTCATCAGACAGCATCTTGTACTCTTCACTTGTCAGTGTTCTCTTCCCCTTCAGGAACGCCACCGCCTCCTTGAAGACAAAGTCCTTTGTCAGTCCATACAATACATCCATTAGTCCATTGACCTCCCTATCAGGTGTGACAGATAGATGCCCTGCTGTATCAGGTCTTCAAGCTCCGGGCTCTCCATATCCTGATACAACTCACGGAGCTTCTTTTCATCCTTCAGAACCTTTTGCAGCTCATCCATGTCCTCCGCTTTGTCAATCATTTTGAAAATAGGCTTCATCATCTCCCGGAAGATGTCCTCTGATTGCTTATTAGCAATGGAGACGATTGTGTCCACCTGTCTCTGTTCTGCCTGTCCCTCTTCCTGCTTCAGCTTCAGCTCCTCCGTTGTTTCCATTGGTTGCTGCTGTGCTGTCATCATTCCTGCCTGCGGCGGCTTCAGGACTTCCTCACCGTTTTCCGGCTTCGGTATGTTGAATTTCTTGTATATGTGGCTCTTTGGTATCTCAAGCCCCATATCACAGGCAAGTGTCTTGTATATTTCAACTACTTCCTTCTGGTCTTCCACCTCATGGCAGTCAAAGCCAAAGAATGGTATGTTTGCTTCACTTCCATAGTTGAACTCTACAAGCGGTCTGATAATGTCCCGGCGGATTGTCACAGCTAATGACTTTGCATCAGCTACAGTCAGGTCATGTCTGACCTCGTTATGGGTCTTTGACTGTGCATAAGAGCCTCCACCGCTGTCTGATGTGAGTGTCTGTCCAAGGATTGCCTTGCTTATCTGCTCATCACAGTACCGGGCAAGCTTCTCATATATCTCTACGCTTGTGGTCTTCTGTGACTCAATGAACTCTATCATTGTGGAGCTCGGCACAATCCCGGCTGCATCCGTTCCAAGACTAATGATGGCTTCCATGAGCTGCTTCTTGTCACTCTCTGATGCAGAAGCATCATACTTACCAAGACGGAGCGGCATACCGAACACTTCACAGAAGCTCACCCAATCCTTGATGTCATAGTTCTTGAACAGGTACATCCATGAGACAACCCTCATAATTCCTGCCCGGCTTGCGTGTCCTGACTTTGCCTTGTACTTATGTACTACGAACTTATTCTCCGGAAGCTCCACACCGGAAGGATACTCTCTTGTGCATACCTTCAGCTCATCCGTGGTACTATCCCACACAAGCTTTTTAGGATGCACATACTCAATATCCTCAATGACATTCCTTCCATCCTCTACTGTCCATGCAAGCTCCATGATGCTGATACCCTTTCCAATGGCATCCAACATATCAATGAGCACTTCATCAAAGTTCTCAATTCCCTTGAGCTGCTCATCTATGAAGTCCGCTATCTCCTTGTCAATCTCATCTTCAGAGAATGGCTGCACTTCCCAATCAAGACCCGTCACAGCAAGCTTTCTTGTCTGCATCTGTGAGAAGAGGTGTGTATCCTTTTCCTCCATCTCCTCAAAGAGCTCCATCTGTGCCCTGACATTCCCTTCATCAGCTTCCCGAAAGATACGGGCAAGCCTGCGTGGTGTCAGTCCGTTGGATGGATAATCAGAGAACTTGTCATTGACATCCCCAACCGCCACTCTTGCGGTCACAGGTCTTTTTGTTCCTGTATCTACATCCGGATTGAAGGGTACTCCTCCGCCCCGGTTCCTTTTCTTTCTTTTTGCCATGCTGTATCACACCTCCTAGTAGGCACCTTTACCCATCCGGAAACGTCTCCGGAGGACTGTCTTGTAATTTGCTTTTGATGCTACCGCCTTGACTGTCTGTGCAAGCTGCACCGCCATCTGAAGACCATCAGGAGCATCATCATTCTTTCCCATAGGGAACTCCTGAAGCTGTTTCAGGAGTGTCTTGTGCTCCCGGTTGAATTTCAGGTACTTGTTCTTGATGACAGGCTGCAATGACTCAATACGGAGTACCTTGTTGACCGTTGACTGTATCTCCTCTATCGGGATATACTCTCCTTCCTCGGCTGACTTTGCAGCCATGACCTCCTTGAAAAAGTATTGGAACTGGACAACTTCCACACCAAACTTGTAGAAGCCCTTCTTGCAGTCCCTCTTCAGTCTCCGGTTCATCTCAAACACATCCTCAATGATGACATCCGGCTTCCTTTTCTCTACGGAGGCATCCACCACATACATGTACCCGGTCTTGGTAGACAGGGCAAGGTTGATGATGGAGCTTGTATCTGACTTCTTATTCTTTCCAAGTGACGGGTCATTTGCACCCACAAAGACGAACTCCGGACTTGAGAAGTCCATGAGCTCCGGTTCGTAATAATCGAACCATTCAGGATTGAATGTTGCACTCTCCGGGTCAATCGGGTCATTCTGAAGCTCTGAATTGAAGGATGCTGTACCTTCGGATACCTTAATCTCCATCAGGTCATAGTAGGACAGCTTCTCTTCCCAAAGGACTTCAGCTCCAAGGAGCATCTTTTCCTTATGGGCTTCATAGAAAGTCCTTGCATCCTCCTCATGGTTCTCATTGAAGAGGTTGGTATATATGCTTTCCCACTCATCCCACAGCTTTGTATTGACCGCCTCTGATATGACTGCCCTGTACTTCTTTGTCTTATATCTTGGGTTCTGAAGCACATTGTTGAGCAGGGAGTCATAGTGGAGTATGGTACCTATATACATGATGTCTGTGTAGGTATCCCCTGCTTTTGATACTGCTTTGTCAAACCAATTCTTCAGCTTACGCCTCTGCTCCGGTGTGTTGACATTCTCATCATTCTCAATATCATCCAGTACAATGAGGTCAGGTCTCCAGTTCCGGTGTCTTCTACCTCTGACCTTCTTTCCGGAGCCTATTGCCTCCGCCTTGATGTCTGTCTTGGTCAGTATCACTCCGGTTCTCCATGCCTTGTCTCCCTTCAGGGAGCCAAAGTCCATGATAATGTTTGCATTGTCCTCAAGCTCTGTCTTGATGTCATCAAGAAAGCCTTCCGCCTGTTCTGAAGAGTCTGACAGGATGAGAATGTAGTGCTTGTATGCGTACAGGATGGCATGGAGACTGTCTTTGAATGTGAAGTTGGTTGATTTTGCATGACCACGGGGAGCTGCCACCACCTGACGGGAGCCCTTCAGTCTTGATATGACCTTTGCTTCCTTCAGAGGGTTCCTTCCTTTCATTACTCCCCGGCTCCATATCTCATCAAGCTCCTCATGGAAGTGTGGTGACTTCCGGATGAAGTAGTGTGGAAGATACGCCCTTCCAAAATATGACATGTCAAAGGCAGCAAGTTCTTTTCTAAGTCCATGCTCTCCCATGAGCTCCTCCCCGGACAGATACCTCTCATTCAGTTTTCTTCTTTCCTCCTGATGGTCTGACCCACGGAGTACATATTCCTCAAAGAGCTTGGTCTGATACTCCTCATTGTTCTTGATTTCTATATCTTCCTCTTCCTCAAGCTCCCTCATCCAGTTGTCAATATCAATCATCTTCCATCATCCGCTCCTTTGCTTTTGCCAGTATCTCCTTGAGCTGTGCTGCTGACTTCTCATCCTGCTTGATGACCTTCAGCATCTCGGACTCCATTTCACGGAAAGCAATGTCAGCCTTCCTTCTCATGTCCTGCTTCACCCTGTCCTTATATACCTTTGTCCGGGACAGTGAAGCAATGAGCCTTCCTGCCTTATCAAGTGGCATCTCATTGAACTCTTCCTCTGCGGTTGCCACCTTGTTCAGGAGCCCGTTCATGGTCAAGAGTATGGCAGCTTCCGTGTAGTCCGCTTCCGGGTTCTCCTTCACCACCTGTATCAGCCTGTCAGTCTGTGCCTGTGCTTCAAGAAGCCTCTGCATGGCGTTATTTGTCCGGGTGGCATATCTGCCTACACTGGACTTTGATATGTCATAGCCCTCTCCCTTCAGGAATTGGCTAATATATTCATAGGTATTGGATGTGTCAGCAAGCATCACATCCACTTTCATCCGCAAGTCTTCAGGGAGCTCATCAATCTTTGAGGTTATTCTCTGCTTGGTTCTCTTATCACCCATCAAATATCAACCCCATTGTCTTCAATCGTACCTTCCGCAAGGTCTACGCCTTCCTTGGTGAGCTTGATGACTGCATCATTGGCATAGGCATTGTAGGCTGTGACCTTTTCCTCGGTAAATTCGATGTATCCGGCTCCCTGAAGATAATCAAGATACTTGCTGATGTCCGGGGATATGATGAGCCCGGCTGCTATCATGGCATTGGATAACTGCCTTGTGAGGGCTGTGTTGTTGTATCCCTTCACCAAGCACCGGATGATGTATCCCCTGATTGCCTTGTTCTGCTTGATTTCTGCTTTTTCTAAGTCATTCACGTTGTTCACCTCACTCTTTTCTGTTACTCTGCATTAGGAGCTTGTCAATCTTGCTGTCAATGCTCCTCATTCTGTCCTCCACTCCGTTCATGGAGCGGAAGAAGTCTTCACGGAGTACAAACGTGGTAGCAAAATCACCCTTTATATCATTGAGTTCCTGTTTGATGTTCGCTATATCCCGGTCTGTCTCCTCTTCCAACTTGTCAATTCTCTTATTTACTTTGTCATCATTCTCTTTAATCTGCTTTTTTATCTCCTCTGTGCTGCTCTTGAGGTTGTTGAACCACCCCTTGATGAAGAAGGTTATCACTCCAAGCCCAAGAGTGATAACCCCTGCCATCACATCAGAGAACGTGATAACATAATCCATAGGCTACTTCTTTCTGATGAGCTTTTCTGCAAGCTCTGTGACCCTTTCCCATCCATCCATTGACACCAACGCCACAATGAAGGCAGCAATGAATGATGCAAATACCATGAACCACTCAATGGCTACCCCATAATATGCCGCAAGTCCCAACAGGCAGACCGGGCAGAGGATGAGGGACAGGATGATGACCGTCAGGGCTGTAGGCACCTTCTTGTCAAACCATGTCCACTTTTTGAGTGCCTCCGTAATGATGGAGACGATAAACGCCATCACACCGATAAAGAGGACAATCTGTGATACATCCACTGTAAAATTCGTCATACAAACCACTCCTTTTCTGTCATTTTTTTTGAGAATAATGCACAAAACAATAAGAGCATGTACTAAGTACATGCTCTTATCTTATACTCATTATGAAAGACTCTTTAGGTGAAACATTTTCGGAAAATCAATCATCATTATTCATGTCAAAAATGCTCATCTGTCCTATCATTGGCTCATCCTTCAGTATGTTTCCTATCTGCTTGGTTGTCAGATTATACTTCTCTGCAAGCTCCTTTGAGTTGTATCCGTTCCACTCTTTCTTGATACGCCTGTTTCTTGCCGGAGCTATGATGTTCTCTGTCTTTGGAAAATAGAGCTCATCTCCTTTGGCATACTCACTAAGCTCAATGAACTTCTCAATCCCTATGATGTCCACCACAGGGCGGTAGCTCTCTGAAATATCCTCTAATGTGGTCTCTTCAATGAGGTCTCTTGTTAGTTCATCTGCTACCATTATAGCCTCCTTCCTACTATTATGATGCTTTCTTGGTGTATGAGAGGCTTATCCATCCGGCTCCGGACTTCAATCTGCCCCATCCATTCTTTTCCTCCACAATAGTGTACTTGTTCTTCTTTCCTGTCACTTCACGGATGGCTCCTACTACACTGTATCCTGTTCCTGCACCGGATCGGATGTTCAGTACATCACATGTGGTTGTGATGAGATACGGTGTGAATGTTGTGCCTGTGGATGCAGCTACCTTCTTGGTGTATGAGAGGCTTATCCATCCGGCTCCGGACTTCAATCTGCCCCATCCGTTCTTTTCCTCCACAATGGTGTACTTGTTCTTCTTTCCTGCCACTTCACGGATAGCTCCTACCACCTTGTTATCCGTTCCTGCACCGGAGCGGATGTTCAGCACATCACATGTGGTTGTGATGAGATACTCCTTGAAGTCATCATCCTTCTTGGTCTCATCCGGCTTCGGACTTCCATCTCCTGCCTGACTGCTTCCGGTTTCCTTAATTGCATCCAGTATCTTCAGTATCTTTTCACCATATCCAGCTCCTGCCGCCCATCCTTTGCTCTTCGGGTTCTCCTGTATTCCAAGATACTCCACATAAGGAGCACATCCACGGGATACAAGGTCAAAGCGTTGGTCAACACATTCCTGCTTCAGCTTCGTTGTATTGGCGTATGCCTTGAGGTGTTGTATCTGTGCCCGGATGCCAAGCTGTGGCGTTTTGAAACTGTTTCCTGTCTCTCCGTTCTGTGTCACTCCCATACCACAGAAATTATTCTGTGAGAGCTCCACAGCACTTCCGGAGAAGGTGAAGTTGCCTGTCTCAAGACAGCTCTGTGCAAATGCAATGTCACCACGGATATTCTCCGCTTCACCTTCAGACAGATACAGAGGTATCATGTCAAGTACGCTCTGTGCAACGCTGCCATTCTTTGCCTTGATGTATGCTGTCATCTGCTCCGCTGTAGCTTCAGATTTTCCGGTTATCTTGGTCATGCTGTCCTTCTGCTCTGTCCCTCCTGAAATAGCTTTCTTGAAGGCATCCCATGTGTGCTTTGTCGAATTATACACATACGGATTAGGACATATCTTTCCGGTCACATCATGGTGACGGATAACATTGGAAGCAGGAACTCCATACTTCTGCATCAGATACTTAGTCAGTTCAATGGCAGCATTGACAGTTGCCTCTTCAAAGTACCAATCCTTGCTTTCCGCTGACTGACTTCCTTTGTTGCGGACACACATCTCAATGCCTATAGAGTTGCTATTCCTGCACTCTGCATGTTTATAGCTGCTTGCTCCACAGTGCCATGCAATGTCCTCATCCTCAACACTCTGCCATACCTCTCCATTAAAGCCTACAAAGTAGTGTGCTGATGCTCCAAGATACTTACTTGCATAATACTTACAATTTGCCTCTGCTCCTCCAAGAGCCCCTACATAATGGATAACAATGTACTTGATACGCCCTGCGTTATCCTTATTTGTGAAATTGTACGGGGTCAGGAGCTTCTCAATCTTTGGTGCTGCCATTTCTACACACTCTCCTCTCCAAAAAATCCCATGCTGTCAGGGTCTAAACTATTGCGGAACTCTTTGAGTTCCTCTTCCGTCATGTTGCTCACTTTCTCCTGAAGCTCTGCTCTCTGCTCCGGAGTTATGTCCTTGGTGTATTCACTAAGGATGTCCTTGCTCTGTTCTGCCATGATTAGTCCTCCTTTTCCGTGTCATCATAGTCTAATGTGATGGATGTCTTGGTCTCCACAAAGATGCTCTTCCGGATGCCCTCAATGATGGCATCAATCATCTCTTCCGGAAGAAAAGCTTTGATGAGTTCCCCGTTCTTGATACGGTAGATGTACCACAGCTCCACGTCAAAGTCCGGAACTGTTTCCCCTTCAGGAACCAATACAGAGATGAGAGTCTCCTTGTCCTTCTCAAACTCTCCCTTCAGTTTCTTCAGGAGGAGCTTCTTCTGCTTGTCATCCGGCTTGATGCTCATTTCATCAAGGAACTCCTCAAGTGTGGTCTCAAAGGTGTAGTCACCTGTGAAGATTGCCTTCATAGCCTTCTCAAATTTGCTGTCAAATTTGTAGGTTGTCTTGGTCTCCTCTTTGACCTTCATCTTGTATACTCCCTCACCCACAAGCTCCTTCAGCTTGTCCGGGTTCAGGATGTCAAGGCTCATGCTGTCTGTGATGGCAGCACTACCCTCATCACCGTAAAACTTCACATACTTCACATTGTGGTCTTCCATGATAGCCAATCCTCTAGCCTGAAGCTCCGCCTTGTAGCTGTTCATCATAGCCCGGCTCTTCTTCTGTTCACGGTCAAGCCACACACATGCTCCAATGAGCTGTTCATTGGTCATGCTCTTCACTGTCTGCTGTTCCATTACTGTCCTCCTCCTAACTTCTCAAATGCTTTTGTTGCACAGGCTTCACAGATACCCTTCCCATGAAACTCATGCACATCCTCTGTCGTTCCGCAAAAATTACAACGGAGCGTGTACGGTTTTATTCTGATTTCACCCTGATGCTCTTCCACAATCATAGGGTCTTTTGGCTCAATGCCAAGTTCTCTCCTCATTGCCACCGGGATACTGATTGACCCGTGGCTTGTCATCTTCTTGTAAGCTGTACTCATTTGTCTGCTCCTTTCTAGGCATCCAAGATGTCCTTGATATAGTTGTACTGGTCAACCAACTTGTACTCATGCTCACCCTTTTCCCTGACCTCTTCAGAGAACTCACGGAGCCTGATGGCAAGCTTCAGAACTTTGGCAGCTCCTACAGCCTCAAGTGAGGCTCTTGAGCTCATCCCTTCTCTCTGACAAAGCATGTAGGAGATGGCATCCATGAGGTAATGCTCCCATATAAAGCAGTCACTACTTCTGCCATTCCACTCTTCCCTTGCTTCATCAATGAACTTCTTCCGGTTCAGCTTCGGCTTATCCGGAGGAAGCACCCCTTTGTCCTGCATCCTCTTCTTGAGCTCTGCCCTTGCCTGCTTCTCCTTATTGGTCAACCGTTTATTCTTCGCCACTATATACCACTCCTTCCTCTTATGAGCTGTCATCCGGGTCAAGTTTTCCTGCCCGGAGCTGTTCCTCTAGCGTTTCCATTGCAGCAAGATGGATGTCAAGCATGTTGTTCTTCACATCATCCATATCCAGTCCACGCTTCAGACCTTCCATGCCAACGAACACCTGAAGGAAGCCTGCTATCTGTGCCAACTCCTCAACACTGATGTCCTGTCCCTCAAAGTTGACCTTGTCATCCCTGACTGTCACTATTAGCTTGCAATCCCTCATCCTGCTCCTCCTTCTCCTTCTGCCTCTTCAACATACTCTTCAGAGCTTCAATGAGCTTTGAGCATTGCTGATAGTTCAGCCACTCAACCGCACTGACACCAAACATCTTCTGACACATTCCATTGACCCTTGCAGGCTTGTCCCATCCAAGCTCTTGTGTGAGCTTGTATATCTTCTTCCGTTGGTTCTCTGTGACTTCACTTCCGCTGTATCGGTTCCTTCCACGCTCTGACTTCTTAGCAGAGTCCTTCATGTTACCAAGTACACGGATGACAGTCTGAAGCTCCCTTTTGTTGAGAGCCTTGATACTGTCCTTTCCTGTATGTGCCTGAACAAGAAGATGCAGCTCCTCATCCGTGAGCTTCAGCTCCGGACTCTTGGCAATCCCCCACACCCTCTTGATACTTGGCTGTGATGTATTTCCTGCCATACTATCCTCTCTTTCTCTTATCGTTCCCATTCTCAATGACTCCGCCTCTTGCATACTGCGTCAGGAATGTAGGTATCTGTATATCCTTTCTAGGCTCCGGGATAGTATCTGCACACAGATTGATGTCACAGTATCCATGCTCATTGATTGCTTCATATACGCTCTTCATAATATGTTGAGCAATCTGCTCTTCCTTCTCTCCACTAAGTGCAATCTTAATCTCCTTCATAGAACTCTCTCCTTCCTACAACATCATCATGTTGGATGCTTCACTCACAATCTTCATGGTTATACGGGTCTCACCCTTCTGCTTCAGGATACGGAGCACGTTGTTGAGCGTTCTGTCCAACAGACGGAAGCATCCGCTTTGTGTGTTGGTTGCCCGGCTTATCATCTCACCCATGGCAGCCTCATCCACCTCATATCCTTCAAGGTAGTCAACTACTTCATTCTTTGACAGTCCCTTCAGCTTGTAGTAGAAGTCCATCCTGTTAGCAAACCGGGCAAGATTGCCCTTCAGCTCTGTCTCAAGTCTCGGCTCTCCTGCTATGACAATGCCTACATTCGACTGGTCAAAGATACCACGGAGTATCTCCATCTTCTTCTGTGTGTACTTGTTGATGAGCTTGTCTGCCTCATCAATGATGAGTAGGAACCCTTCATTGGTATTGAAAAACTCACGGATGCGGTTGACTCTGCTCCATATCGTTCCACCGTAACCCTTTGGGAGTCCTATACCGTTCTCAATGGCTTCCACCAAGTCCCGGCAAGCCATTGTGTCATCACACTCAATGTATGCCACCCTTGGAAGCTCTGCATATTTCTTCAGGGCGTGTGTCTTTCCCTGACCGGACTTTCCAACGATTATCCCAAGCCCCATGTACTCCTGACATGCCTGACACACACCAATGGTCTGCACAAAGTCTCTGCTCTCAAAGAACTCCACCTTCTTCTTGAGTGTGCCTGCTCCTGTAGGTACGCTGTTCTCCGGTTCCTGACCTTCAGCAACGCCTCCGGTAGCGGCAAGAAACTCTCTGACCTTCTTCTCAAGCTCTGTAGGGTCACTTGCATACTTCCCATTGAGGTACTGACTAAGTGCTGCTCTTGAGTAGTTCATCTTGAGAGCTGCCTCTGCCTTCGTCATCTTCATCTCCGCCAGTCTCTCATTCATCTGCTCTGCCAATGTCTTCTCTGTTTTGTAGGTATTCAATGCTTCCATATTTACAACCTTCCTTTCCTTCAACCTTATTTCATATTTTCCAAGTACGCCGCCGCAATCGAAAATGCCAACCACGCCAATTCAACCAATGCTATAACTGCCATAACCACAAGGGCAGCTCCAATCAATATCATCCTGACCATATCATCCTCCTATAGCTCTAAGCTTCTTGAGGGCGTTTTCTGCCTGCCTGCTCATGTATTCGCTGTCCGCTTCAGGCTCTTCTCTCTTCTCGGCTCTGAAGCCCTGCTGATAGGTTCTGTCTGTAGGTATCGTGATGACCTTTGCAGCCTTCTCCTGCTTCTTTCCACCTATCATCAGCTCAATACCACCTGTAGTCTCATTGAAGCCAACATACTGCTCATTGAGTTCCTCAAACGGTCTCCTTGCCTCTTCAAGTCTTTCCCGGTCACGCTTCTGCTGTCTCTTCTGCATCTTCAGGTGCTCCTCAAGAGCTTTCTGTGTAACCTTCGGAGCTATCTGAAGAAGCTCCTGACAATATGCTTCACAGATACGCTTGCCCTTTTGGTCAAAGACATACAGGACAGCCATATCATCCGGGTCATACTTGATGTCAACCTTCCGCCCGATATAGTCACAAAGCTCATCAGAGCGGTACTCATATCCCCACTTGGTAATGCCAATGTTACGGACAAGCACGTTCTCTGACTTCATCATCAGCATGGTTGCATAGCTCTTAGGCGGTGCCGCCTTGAAGTATCTGTCCTCATTCATAAAGCAGTCATAAGGCTTCTTATAAGTCTCTCCCATCTTCTTCAGTCCGGAGTGTTCCGTGTGCATGTAGACCGTTGTGAGCCATTCATGCCACTTCTCATAGAACTCTTCCAGTGTCAGGAGGTCTCCTCTCTCAAGCATCCGCTTGATGTCCTTATCCACCTTGTCAGAGGTCTTTGAGCCTGTCAGTGTTCCGGTGTATGACTTCATCCAACGTGTGAACTTATTGCACACGGTACGGAAGAACCTCTCAATCTGACCTTTGCTCCATGGCTCATAAGGAAGAGCCCTGTGGTCATCCTTGATGCCTATACTCTTGTAGAAGCCCATTGTCTCATTGTCAAAGTTCATGCCGCTCCGGTCATTCCTGTCTCTTCCTGTCATGGTCTTGGCTGTGTAGTCCTTACCATTGTCTATGTAGAGATACTCCGGAACTCCGCCCGGCTCTGAATATATCATTTTGAGTAGGCTCTGCTTCAGGATGTCAGAGTTGGCATCCTTGCACATCACATCTCCCATGATGACCCTGCTCCTCATGTCTACCCATGCAGCCAAGTGTGGCTTGATGGCTATAACCTTGCCATTAGGCTGCTTGTAGCTCACCCAACAGTCAAAGGTATGCTCATCACCCATGACAATCTGCATCACCTGAAGCCCCTTGGTGTCTCTGCTTCCTTTCACCATGACCTTATTCTTGTACTCACGGGTACCACGGGATGCAAGGAACCAAGCGTTCCTCATCCCCTCATCCTCCATGAGGTAACTGATGTACCTTGTCACCGTCTGATAGGATGGTATCTTCTCCCACTTGTTGATATTGGCAATGGCTGTCAGCTTCTCATACAGCATCTCACGGGTTCCTTGGTTTCGGGCAAAGTCCTCATTGAACCATATATTCTTGATAACCTGTTTGACCTCTAGCTTGATACTTGGAAAGCATCCGGTTTCTTTTGGCTTCCGGCACAGGCAGAGAACCTTGAAGAACTCACGCCCTGCTCCGTCTTCCTTCTCAAGCTTGTCCGCCCATGCGGATGCTTCAAGGTATGCCTTGGTGTATCGGTAGAGTGTTCTCTGACCTTTTCCAAGATACTTCTGTGCAAACTCTTCAGCGTACTTTGTCCGGTCTCCTTCGTCATACTGAAGGAACTTTCTGACCACGTTCCCAAGCTCCACAGCCTTGTAGTATCTCTCCTTGTAGTTTTCAATGTACCAATCAACATCTGTATTCACATACCATGGAACTTCCGGCTTCTGCTCATCCTCTTTCTTGTCCGGAAATTCTTCCGTGAAAGATTTCAGCTTCTCCCGTTCCTTCCATGCGTTCCTTGCCTGCTTTGAAAGTGAGGAGACCGCCACAAGTACCACATCTTTTCCGCCATTCTCTGACTTCTCGGTCTTGGTCACAAAGGACTCTTGCTTCCTTAATACCCTCTTGACCATTGTGTTGTACTTAACTCTTTCCAGTTCAGCAGCTTCTCCCAATGTGACATATACTTCAGCCAATCAGCTCACCTCCTTCATGCTGCTACCTCAATATCCAGTATCCTTGATATTGCCTCAATGTATTTCTTTCCACTACGCTCACCGACTAAAATCTTATGGATGTACTGCTTATTGCATCCAAGCAAAGCAGCAAGCTCCACCTGTGTCATATTCTTGTCTATGAGCCTTTTCCTGACCTTCCGCCCAAAGGGTGTCAGTCTCGTCTGCTTTGTTGCCATCTGCTCACCTCACATCACAGCTTGTATACCCTCATACCGCAACCATTCAGGTCACAGGTGTATCCTTTTTCTATAAGGGTCTCAATGACTTTTGGAGCCGCCTCATACAGGATGATACCCTGACGGACTGTGCCGCCTACTGTGTATCCTATGGACATCCTGATGGGGCTTGTCTGTTCCTGAAGCTTCAGGAGTATTGACATCAACTCCACATCACTATCCTTGTATTTCTCCATTACAGCCTACCTTTCCAACCAATTACAGGCTCTTTGATATAGTCCTTGTCTTTGGTTTTCCTCCAACCTTCTTCAGAGATACCCGGCTCACTACTTCCAATGAGTCCGGAAGGTTCTTGACCACAAGCCAATTCTCCGGCACCAATCCATGAGCCTTCATTATCTTCTTCTGTTCCCTTGTGGGAGCCTTTCCGTTCTTCATCAGTAGCTCACCTCCGTCCCCTCTATAATTTTGTCAATTATATTGAGAGCGTTTTCCTTTCCCTCAATCTCTGCCTCAAGCTCCATCCGGTTCTCCCGGAGCTGCTCAAGCTCTGCATCCAACTTCTCTCTGTGCTCAACCAATGCTTCCATTTCATCACTTGACAGGTTCAGCAAATGCCTCATCTCCTCTCTATATATTTGAACATCAGGGCTTCAAGCTAAAACTCCGATACTGACAAGCATCCGCTTTGTCATCCTTCTATCACGGTCATAGAACTTCTGCCCCTTAATCTCCTGATTGACATAGAATGTACCGCACAGGTACCGCTTTATCATCCAAACCTTGTCCGGGTTATACTTGTCTTGTATCCTTGTTACCTTCATAAAACCTTCCTTTCCCTGATGCCACTGTCTCATTCTTCAACTCTTAAAGTAGGACAGGACAGCTCTTCTATCTCTTCCTGTATCCGTTGCACTTCTCTCTGTGCGTTCCGGAGGAGCTCATCAAGCTCATGGGCTTTCTTTGCTCTTGGAAGCATGTCATGGAAGATTGTCATACCAAAGCTCTTATACAGTTCAGCAACTTCATCTTTGCCGGATGTGTTCCGGATAGATGGATGCCACATGTAGACTTCTTCAATCACTTTGTACTGCTCATCCGTGACAGTTCTTTCAATTCTTTCCTCAAATTCCTGCTTCTGCATCCTGCACCTCCTTCATTCCTTCATAGTTCCATTTTCTGATACCCTGAACCGGGTGACTTTCTTTGTGCCGGAGAACTCCGACTATTGAGATTTACTAAGTTTTTTGATATGATTTATCTTGGATTAGTGGGTTACAAGTAACCCTTGCAAGGTTTATTATATCTTCCTATTTGCAGAATGTCAACACTTTTTCTGCTTTCAGGAAGAATATATATTCCAATTTGCAGAAAGAGAGGTCATCATGGAATTAGATATGATGGGAATTGGTGAACGTATTAAAACAAGAAGAAAAGAATTGAAACTCTCTCAAACAGACATATATGAGAGATGTGACATCACTTCAGGAGCATTGAGCAAAATCGAAAACGGAAAAACTACGCCTTCCGTTATTGCATTTTATAAGCTTTCACAAGTGTTAGAGTGTGATATGAATTGGTTGGCAACCGGAATATCTTCCAATATGCAGAAGTCCAATATCTGCAAATTGGAAGAGGATCTGTTGAATGGTTTCCGGGAGCTTCCTGAAGATGACAAAGAGGAACTCATGGGCTTATTGCAACTAAAGCTCCGGAAGGTGAAAAAAGAAAGAGATGTGACTGCAAAATCATCCGGATTGATGGGTACAGAAAATGGTGACATGGTTGGCTGATTTTTTTATGCTTTTTTGGGTTACTTGTAACCCTTTTATTGTCACTTTGCTTTTTAGGGAAGCAATTCCCGAAAAAGTTCATTTTTCCTTGAAAATAAGCCAAAGTGACAACTTTATTTGCAAGGTTCCAATTTGTCACTTTGATTGCATCCAGTCCCGGCTCTCCTGTTCCGTGTACTGATTGCATTGAATAACGCCTTTTTTTCAAAGCGTTACTTTCAAAAAACCCTTATTTTATGGGACTTTACGAAACAAACACGCACATTGACAACACTTAATCAGTAACGCAATAACGCCACGTTATAACGCTTGACCTATTTTCAGAAGAGGATGCCTGATGTATAATGTCCTTACAACCTAACTTTGAGGTGTTGTGGATAGAACAAGTGCTCAAAAACCAAGTAAAACCAATGCTTCCAAGCACTCTATCCACTTCCCTCCCTTCCAAGGGCACAAAAAAAGCATCCGAAACAGCTTATTCTCAAATTCGCTGTCAAAGATGCTTCATTTTTTCTCTATGAAATTCGCCACAAACCTTGATTTCACGGGGTTTCCCGTCATTTCCCACCTCTTCACGGATGGTCTCACGTTAGAATGTCCTTTTTGTCAGATATTCTGTTAAGTTACAATTAAAATCAGATAGACAAGCAGAAACATACCTCCGCCGTATTTTGCCGCAAGATATGGAAATCGCCAGATGTTTCCAAGTCCAACCGCAGAGCCGGCAACTGCCAGCACATAACCGATGCGACCGGAAAATTTGCCCCGTGCGTGCAAGAGATTTTCTGCATGTTTTTTATTTGTGCACATAAAAAGAATCCCCCTGTGGTAAAAAATCCCTTACAGCAGAAACTGCCCGCCGCAAGGGATTTTATTATTTAAAACTTACAAAATGATTGTTCTCAAGAATCTGAAAATACTTTACGATTCGTGGATAAAGGGGTTCTGCCGCTTCACCAAACCGCTCTTTTTCCAGAGCAGCCAGATCCATGACGGTTCTCTCTCCATCGATAAAAGGCCAAAGATAACTTCCATGTACATCCAGATGTATCTTTGTGACTTCCGGGCGGTTAAATACTTTCTGTGCGATCCCGTTAAAAAAACCTTCATTTTTTACTTCCAGTATCACGCGATCCCTGAAGTCTTTGTGCCACTTCAGGCCTTCGGCTTTTACCGGAATCAGATCCAGATAATTTATCTGTTGTTCCTGTTTCTTTTTTTTCATGCTTTTTTCTTTTTCTTAAGAGAGAAGTAAAACAGGGATGCGATCATCAGTACCATAAGAATGACACCACCGATGTTGCCAAAGTTTACACTCTCTCCGATGCTTGTGTTGATACCAAATACTGCGAAAATTGCCAGCAGGATACCTACCAGACCTTCTCCGGCGATCATACCTGCACAGTACAGTGTTCCGTCTGTGGACTGCTGTTCTTTTGTCTTTTCATCGACATTCTTACGTGCATCCATTACCATACGTACAACACCACCGATCATGATGGTTGCATTCAGGTAAATCGGCAGATACAGACCGATTGCGAACGGCATTACCGGGATACGCAGGATCTCAAGACCCAGTGCCAGGAATACGCCGACAAATACCAGGTTCCATGGCAGGTTTCCGCCCATGATACCTTCTACGATCATCTTCATCAAAGTTGCCTGAGGAGCCGGTACTTCTGCTCCGCCGTAACCCCATGCTGCATTCAGCAGGTAGAGAACACCGCCGATAGCCAGACCGGATGCAAGAACACCGATCAGCTCACCAATCTGCTGTTTTTTCGGTGTAGCACCAAGCAGATAACCGGTCTTCAGATCCTGTGAAGTATCGCCTGCGATTGCTGCGATAATACAGATAACAGAACCGATTGCGATTGCTGCTGTCATACCGTCGATACCTGTTTTGCCGCTTCCTTTGATCGCCATAGTTGCGATCAGCAGAGTAGCGATTGCCATACCGGATACCGGGTTATTGGAACTTCCTACCAGACCTACCATACGGGAGGATACCGTTGCGAAGAAGAATCCGAAGATTACGATCAGTGCTGCTCCAAGCAGAGTTACCGGGATAGCCGGTACTGCCCAGATGATAACAACCATGGCAACGATTCCGATCAGGATAAACTGCATCGGCAGATCCTGTGCAGTACGTGCAGTACTTGTATTTTTTCCGCCTTTTACGCTCTTCATAGAGTCGCTGAAAGTTTTTACGATCAGAGGCAGAGATTTGATCAGAGAGATGATACCGCCTGTTGCGATGGCACCTGCACCGATGTATTTTACGTAAGTACTCCAGATAGCTGATGCACCGCCGCCTGCATAAAGCTGAGCGATTGTTGTGCCTGCTTCTGCCGGATACAGCCAGGTATCAGGTCCGAACAGACAGATCAGCGGGATGATAACCAGCCATCCGAATACAGAACCAACAAACATGTAAGATGCGATCTTTGGTCCTACAATATAACCAACACCAAGCAGTGCCGGGTATACTTCCATACCGATCTCACCTTTGAAAGATTTAAAAGCTGCTGATACGTCTGCCGGGATCACCTTCAGACCATCAACGATAAATTTAAATACTGCTGCAAGTCCCATACCGGAGAATACCGTAGAAGCGTTTGCTCCGCCTTCTTCGCCGGCCAGAAGTACGTCTGCACATGCAGTTCCTTCCGGGTAAAGCAGTGTCAGGTGCTCTTTCACGATCAGGGCATTACGAAGCGGTACCATGAAAAGTACACCTAAAACACCACCGCAAAGTGCGATCAGTGTGATCTCGACAAGGCTCGGCATAGAGCAAAGACCCTCTTCTGCCCAGAGGAACAGTGCCGGCATCGTAAAGATCGCTCCTGCTGCAAGTGACTCACCGGCTGAACCGATGGTCTGTACCATGTTACTTTCAAGGATGGAATTCTTACGCATGATAATGCGAATAACACCCATAGATATAACTGCTGCCGGAATAGAAGCAGAAACAGTCATACCAACTCGGAGTCCAAGATATGCATTGGCTGCTCCGAAAATTACTGCGAGCAAAACACCCATAATAATGGAAGTCACAGTAAGCTCCGGCATGACTCTGTCTGCCGGAATGTACGGTTTGAATTCGTCTTTCTTATTCATTTCCTTTTCCTTTCATACTTTTTTCTTTTAACAATCCGAAAACCTTCGTATATCCGCCCTCTTCCATCTCCGGATCATTATTTACCTAAAATAATCCTTATGAATTGCTCCGCTTTTCCACAGCTTCTGCAATTCCGTATCATCATAGAACTATATTGTACCTAAAATCCGACTAAATTGCAAGAATATAATGCATTTTTCTACTTTTTTCCTGTTTTTCCCACTATTTTTTTGTGCACTTTTTGAGATTCCAGGGTCAAAAATCTGAAATCACACTATGATCCGGACGGAATCCGCACAATTTTCTGTTCCCCTTCCATCTCTGTCATCACAAGCACCGGCATATGGCGTTTACGAAGTGCATGGATCAGCGGATACACCGCAAAAAGATCTCCCTGTACATAGACTGCTTCCGGTTTGGATTTCAGAATCTTTTTCACCTGATCTTTGATCTGTGCTTTCCATTCCTGCTTTTCAAGTGTGGATTCACCGTAAATGCCGTCCCACTCCATCGGCGGAAGATCCGGCAGCTCCATGTGCACGATTCTGGCACCGGAAAACTGCGGAAGTTTGAAAAGCAATGCATCGGCTGCCTCATCTGTGCCAAGATTTACGATCACAACCTGCTCATGGAACTGCTGCTGACTGATCTTGCATGCCTTTATGGCATCTTCGAGCGTACTTGTCGTCATAAGAAATCCGCCCTTATGACAGAATTCTGCACCGGAAAGACCGCTCTCTTCTTTTAATTCTTCTTTTTCAAGACCAAGCCAGCTTTCCGGGAAACTGCATTTATAATTCAGGGAGTATTCTCGCTTCTGAGGCTGAATACAGTAGCCGCCGCGATTGGATGGAAAGATCACGAATGCAATGTCTGTCTCGGAAAGATATTTCTGGCACGGGACATAATCCGGCAGCACCAGAATCTGCTTTTCATCCGCCGGCTTTTTGCCGGAAGCGATCTCTTTCTGATGCTGTTTTAAAATTTCTTCTACACGTTTGTCGGCACGCTCATTGCCCCGATAACGCTCCAGTTTGTTATCGAGGATCATGCCGGCCACACCGACCGCCTTAAAGAACGCCGCATCGTTTCCGCCCTGTGCATCCCATGGCGGATTGAAATTGCCGATCAGGGTGGCAAGTTCATTTTTTTCGCCGGTGTTGTCATTGTTGTCCAGTGGCTGCACAAAAGCCTCGTCAAATTTTTCTGCCAGTTCTTCTCCTAAAATCTCAGCACCCAACTCTTCCCATAAAAGTCCGAAAGCTGCATACGGCACACCATTTTCACGGATTCTGCTATCCCTCTGATGATGGTCGTATTTCCCTCTTCCGATGTCAAAAACAATTCCTTTAAAATCCTCCGGCACCTGACTGCCGCGGTGGATCGTGATCTCCGGATTGACAGACAGCAGAAGTGCAGACGAAAATACATCGTCCGCATGAAACTTTCCGCTGTGGGTAAATGCCTGTGCATCTTTTTCTTTAATTTGCTCCATTAACTGTGTCATGAAATTTCACCTTTCCGATCAACATATCGTCGTTTGCATTTTTCAGAACCGGGATGATCACACCGCATTCACTTCCGATCGATTCCAGTTTATTTGGCGGTGCACAGAAGATAACCTGAAAGTCTTGGTTCTTGAAGAAATCAAGCATCAGTTTGATATTGTGGTCACTCATCTTTTCAAACGGCTCATCAATAAAGATCAGTCTTACGGAATTGACTCGCACATTGTAGAGCATGGAGAGTGCCGCCGACAAAATCAGCGTATATGGGATCTGCGTTCCGGCACCGGAATTGTATCCTACCTGTTTGGATAATTTTCCGTCTTTTACTTCTTCGTTGTTGATGATGATCTCGTAGCTCATATAATTGCGGTAATCTGCAAATTTCTGGATCTCCGCCAGATCATTTTTTTCAATGATGCGGTTAATAATATCTTTGATCTCCCGCTCCCGTCTCTCTACTTCGTCATCCTCATAACCCATCAGCTTTGTAAGGGCGATCTGACCGTCCGCCAGATTTCCGGTCTGCTGAAGATACTCTGCATAACGCAGAATTTTGGCATAGTCAGAATTGTCATTCAAAAATTTCACATCAAACTGATAGCATGTCGCGAATTTCAGCTTGCGAAGCTCTTTGTTGATCTGTGCGATGTCTTTTCTTGCAGCCCTTGCCGTCTCGTAAATATTCAGAACAAATTCTCTTTTGAAAATGCTTTCATAACGCATGGTCTGCTCTTTTAATTTCTGCTGCAGATTCTGAAGGTCATCGATCCAGATTTTTCCGCGTCTCTGGTGATAGCTTTTTTCGTACTCAAGACCGATCGGCAGACGTTCTTCTTCCTGCTTTCGGTTGTTGTACGCCTGCTGCTGTCCATTGATATTTGCCGCAAAACTGCTGACGCGTTTTTCCATCTGCTCTTTCTCGGAAAGCTGCATGATGCCGCCTTTTTTATCTTCTCCGGCAAGATAGCGGTCGTATTCTGTGATCGCCTGCTCTGCTGCAGAACGATTGAGCTTTTGTTCTTCTTCCAGATGTTTCTGCTCTTCCGCTTCTTTCGCCTGATACATCACGCTGTCTTTCTTTTTCTGCTCGATCTCTGCTTCCAGACGATAACGCTTCTTGCTCTCTTCGTCTTTCTCCCGTGTTTTATTGCGAAGCTGTTTTTCCAGATCGGTCACACGCTGCGAAAGTGCCATAAATTCTGCATTGTTTTTCTGGGCTTCCAGAAGTTCACGATAACGCACCTTTTCTGCTTCCAGCTCTGCATTTAAATGCTCACATTCTCTGTTGGCTTCCAGATTGTAATCTTTGAAATAATCCAGACTGCTCTGCAGAAAGACATCCTGATTCTGCATCGTATGTCTGCTGCTCAAAATCTCTTTTTCCCGTTTTTCCAGCTGATCCAGTTTTTTCGCAGCTCTTTTGCGGTTCAGCTCGATCGCCGCCCCGCCAAGGCAGTAGCTCTTGATCTTTTTCGTGTTGATGTAAGTAACTGCCATATTTCTGCCGAGTTTTCCTTCTTTTGACATGGCATTATCGTATTTTGCAACCTCGTCCAACTCAACTGCATGGATCGCTCCCAGCCAGAACTGGAAATACTTTGCTGCTGTCTCATTCTGAATCTGAAGATAATGATAGACCGAATCTTCCGCACATTTGATCTTGCGTTCAGCCAGACGCTTTGTATTGACCAGCTCCACATAACGATGTCCGGAGCGGTCCATAACCTGATTGGCAACATCAAAGGCCTGCGGCGAGACCAGGATCGCATAGCGGTGCACACCAAGAAAAGCTTCGATCGCATCACGCCATGCTTCGTCTTTCAGTTCCGATACATATTCACACGCCATGCGGGCTTCTTCATCGATGCCCTGTTTTTTCAGTTCTTTGTTGATCTCACGAATCAGCTGCGTCTGTTCCTGCACATGCGAATAATCCGCTTTGTTGCGGTCACAGTTTTCAACGATCTTGCTCTGTTCACTGCGTTCCAGCTGCACTTCTTTGAGCTCGCGGTCCAGATAAGCTCTGCTTCGCACAATGCTGTCACGTTTTTTACGGATTTCCGCTCTCAGTGCATCGATGGCTTCCTGTTTCTCCGAATTGGAAAGATCGACTGCCGTCAGTTTGCCAAGCGTTTCAAAATGAGAAACCTCGCATTCCATTTTGTTCAGTTCTTCTGCCACATGCAGCAAACGTTTCCGGAACTGCTCCAGCTCTTCCCTTTCACTCTTCCGCTTCTCCAGCTGTTTCTCGAAAGCAGTGATCTGCTGTCTGGAATTGTCGATCGCTTTGGAAACATTCAGTTCCCGCAGTGCGGCTTTTGCTTCCATATAATAACGGTCAAGTGCATCGATCTCCGTGCTCAGTTCTTTGATTGTTTTGATCTGTGCTTCTACTTCAATGCTGTTTTTGCGGATCATTTCTTCTGCCATGCAGCGTTTTTCTTTCCAGGAAAGCATATTTCGATATTTTAATTTAATATCATCCACTTTCAGCTGCATGACACGCTCATCGTATTCTGCATAATCCTTCAGGATCGCATCCAGATCACCGATCTCTTCTTCGATCAGCTCCAAACGGCTGTTGATCTGCTCAATATTTTTCTTGGCATCTTTTAATTTTTCAAAATTGACATCGTGTTCTTCCAGAACCGATTCCCGGATAAATTCCTGGATCTTTGCCGCCGGATTGTATGCCATGATATTTCGAAGTTTTCTCTGATAACGAAACACTTCCTGATACGGAAGCTTCAGTCCGACCATCTGCATAAACAATGCCACTCCATCCTGTTTCTTGCGGAGTTTGACATTGTAACGTTTCTGAAATCCGGACGCATCGTACGGCTTTAAGGCAGAACCGTCTTCATAGACATAGGAAATATCCGACAGATGTTTGTCTTCCATCGCATACCAGTACGTGCCGCGGATATCCGTCACGGCTGTCTCGATGATCACGCCGAGCACAAAGGATTTTTCGTTGATCTGGTCATAATATTCCAGTGCGATGTGGGTATACACAACCGGAATCTTCTCCGCCGGTCTTGCATACACGCCGGCACTTGCATCGACCAGACAGCGTGTATACGAGATCAGATTTCGCTTGCCCACGCCTGTATTATATCCGCTTGTCGCCTTATTAAACTGCGTATCACCGGTGTAGGCATATTTGATGGCATCGAGGATCGTCGATTTTCCGCACTCATTTTCTCCGGAGATCAGGGTGAGATTTTCTGCAACCGGAACGACCGTGTTGGTAAATCCATACCAGTTGATCAGCTGTACATTGCGTAAAACTATTTTACTCATCGCTCTCCTCACTTTCTGCCTCTTCCAGGTCTGCCATGTCCGCTGCCTCGAAATCTTCCTGTTCCACAAATTCTGCCATCACCTGTTTCAACTGTCCGATATCCAGACAGAACTGCAAAGAAGGATAGAGACGCACAGCCCCGTCCTCTTTTGTGATATCGTCACTGTAATCGATCAGGCAGAATCTGCGGAAGGTCGCATATGCCTTTTTAAACTCGACCGGCGTCAGCTCAATATCATAAAGCCTGCATTTGTCGATAATCTCACCGACCGTCACATAGACTGCCTCTTCATAACCCATCCGCTCCAGAAATAAAAGCCACAGCACCAGCAGCAGCTTCATGTGCCTCTGGTCAAAATGATAAAGGTTCAATCGTTTCAGCCCAACCGTTTCTTTATCATCATCATTTGGCTGCAGCATCGCCACACCCATCTGTTCTTCCACAACCACTTTGTAGCCGATCACTGCCAGATACTGGTTCATGTCGTAACGGTTGGATTCGGAGGCCACAAACTGATAGAGCTTTTCTTCTTTGTCTTTTACAAGAAATGTCGTATCCAGAAGCCGCCGCACACAGCGTTTGAACAGATACGCATCCTCGTCGCTCATATTGCTTATAAAACTTAAATCCTGCATATAAATTTACCTCATTGTATTTGTAAAGCGGACATTCACAATCCGCTTCTCTGCGTTCAAAAAGATGCCCTGTAAATATT
Organism: Ruminococcus sp. MCC718; assembly: GCF_018783905.1. NCBI lineage: Bacteria > Bacillati > Bacillota > Clostridia > Eubacteriales > Oscillospiraceae > Ruminococcus > Ruminococcus sp. MCC718. Next base: position 6,817 of record NZ_WQNP01000030.1, on the reverse strand, counting down.
TTCGTACCCTGTGATCCACAATTCTGACATCTTTATTTTCTCGAGATCACCACATTGCTGATATCGGCAATCTTTGTGCTCACTTTTTCGTCCTTGATGCGGACTTCGTATGGAAATTCTGCATTTTTCGCATAAAGCATCGCCGCTGCGATCATCAGTGCCTCTTCTTTTGTCTGCACACCCTTTTCTTTCAGCTCCATGCTCACATCCGATCCAAGTGCCTCATCCAGATATGCTCCGACACGGGCCGGAGCATATCGGTTCGGTGCACTGCGGAACAGATTCTCCGTCCGTTTCTGCATCTCTTCTTCCGACATCGCATTGGTGTTTAATGCGATATTCTGACCTTCGTTGCGGATACGCCGATTCTGCTCGAATGATTTGTAACCAACGTATTTCTGGTTGATAACACGAGTGCATTTCTCCACTTTTTCCATCGCCGCATCCTGCTCTTCTTTTGAAATCCTGGAAACACGGTCCAGGAAATCGCCGAGAAGATTCTCCAGTCTGACACGGCTGCTCGCCATCTGCATGATTCTTGTATTTGCCAGATTATAATAACTGTTGATGCGAGTATCAATCAGTTCCATATTTTCTTCGTATTCCACACTCAGGAAATACTGGAGTTCCGCCATGTAACGGTCCACACGGGAAATTGCCTGCTCTTTCGGGCAACGCAGACGTTTTCCACATTCTTCGACCATTTTCTCATACATATCCCCATAACGCAGATCCTCGATCCGGTCACGGATGAAAGAAAGCTGGGTCGGGATCAGTCCGTTGTTTTTTACGAAGAAATATTCACTGAAAAACCGGTCCAACATTTCATTTTTCATAATGAACTGCCCGAAACTGTTCATGTCCTGAAATTCGATGACTGTTTTCATGATATCCGATATACTGTCTTTTAAATCAGCCAGCTCATTGCGAAGCTCGGTTTCATTTTCCATCATCGGCACCAGAATGTTTGAATACGGTCGTTCTTTTCGCACCGAGCCTTCTTCCGATGCGGATTTCATGATCTCATACATTGAGAGAATGCGGTTTGACATCGTACCTTCATTTTTCTTTTCAGTCAGTTTATCCAGAAAATCAATCACTCTTCGGCAATCCGTCGAAAGATTTACAACATATTCTCCGCTGCGTCCGATCTGCCGTGGCTTAATCCATCCACATTCACGGAAAATGGCCAGAATCTCAGCCGCCTGAAGCTGCACCGCCTCATTCTCATCATCCGCTTCTTCGATCAGTCGCTGAATCTCTTCGTTTTTCAGATACAGCGTGATACTGTCCTTTGCATCCGACTCGTAGAGAACCGGAAGTTCCTTCGAACGGTCGATCAAAATCCGGATACAGTCATAATAAATCCTGCGGTACTTAAACGTAAGCGGTTTAAAAAACGACTCGTTCTTTATGTAATCAAAAAAATTCATAGTTTATTTATCTCCTAAGCTGCTGCGGCATTTGCATTGATCTGGTCGATCACTTTCCGGATTCCCATCCATACGTTCAGATCCGTAAAAATGTCCACGACACTTCCCTGATCCGTAAATGGTGCCTCCTGAAGCACCGACAGATCTTTCATCATGCCATTTTGCACAATGTATTCCACGATCTGATTTACGAAATAAATCTGCCTGCTGTCCAGGCTGTTTTCATCCAGATATTCTGAAAATGCTTCTTTTGCAGCGTTCATATCCAAGCCGACAATTTCACGGACAAATTCTCCGAGCGGCTTCTGCCCGTACTCCGTCTCATACTCTTCTTTTGTCCCCAGTTCTCCCCAGAGGATCTCTTCCAGAAGCTGTACATCCGCCGCTGTCAGCGGCTGATTATTCTTCAGCCTGGCAATCGCCTCATTATCCTGATGCCTGCGGACATAATATTCTGCTTTCGCTTTATAATTTTTCAGGTCATCATTTTCCAGCTCCGACTCTTTCCATTCCATCGCTAGAAGTTCATCCGCAAAATCGGTATCATACCGCTTTCCTTCTTTTTCTTTGATATATTTGATCAGTTCCCGCAGATTTTCACGGATATGTTCAAATTCATCCACACCGGCCGTCTCCAGATAATCCGTGTGCAGGATCTGATTCAGCAGTTTTTCCTGTGCTTTGATCTGCGGAATATTGGCAACACCTGCCACCGCACGCACCTTTTTCAGAAGATCCTTTCTCGCTTTTCCATATTTATTTCCCATCAGATAAGCAAGCTCAATCCCATAGAGCAGTGCGTCAAAACGAACGGCGGACGCCTCTTCCTGATCCGGCATGATCAGCGGTGCAACCTCCTCCTGAACGGTCAGCGTATCCTCGTAACGGATATTCTGATAATTCTCCGGATTGGAATAATATTCCACATATTTCAAATGCTGACGCACCGCAAAATTATCCCGGCTCAGTTCCTGTACTTTTCCCTGCATACTCTCAACCAGGTTTTTGCGATAGGCGATCAGTCTTTCTGTCTGATATTGTAAATCCTGCAATTTATACGAAATCTGAAATTTCAGGTTAAAAATCGCACTCTGCAAAGGCAGCCGGACTGCTGTCTCTTTTCCCTTCTGCATCCGGAAAAACTCGAAATTCCCACAAAAATCAAAAATATAGAATTTCTGCTTATCCTCACCATCCAAAAGTCCCGGACAGAGCCTCGTTCCACGCCCGATCATCTGCCAGAATTTTGCCTTGCTCATTACCTTTTTAAAAAAGACCAGATTTAAAATTTCCGGCACATCAATTCCCGTATCCAGCATATCAACGGAAATGGCGATCTGCGGCAGTTTATCCGGCTCCGAAAACTGATCGATCAGGCTCTGGGAATGGCTGATACGATTGTCGATCACTTTTGCATAACCCGGCAGATGTGAATATTCTTTATTGAACACCTCAAATATTTTTTCCGCATGAGCATGATTTTTCGCAAAAATAATCGTCTTGCCGAGCTTTTCTCCGTAGTCTGTATGGATTCCATGTGTCATCAGAATGTCCAGCACCTGTCTGATCGTATCGTCATTGAAAATCCAGGTATTCAGTGCTGAGGACTGGATCCGCTCCACAACCTGTCCGTTTTCATCCACAAAGGTGTTCTCGTATGCTTCTTTATCTTCGTCCGAAAGCTCATCGTACGCAATGCCCTCTTCCAGAAATTTCAGCTTTGTTTCCACCGAAAGGAAATCCACCAGATAACCGTCTTTTACCGCCTGTGCCAGCTCATAACCGTAAGTCGGCACGCCCTTCTCCAGCTCAAAAATGCTGTAGGTATTTTTATCGATCTCATCTTTCGGCGTCGCAGTAAGACCAACAAGCGGTGCATCAAAATATGTGAAAATGTCTTTGTATTTATTGTAGATCGAACGATGTGCCTCGTCACAGATCACAAGGTCAAAATGGCCGCTCGTAAATAATTTTCCGTCTTCGTCCCGTGTGGCATCAATGCAGTTGATCATCGTCTGATAAGTTGAAAAAATACAGTGTGCATGCAGATTGCTTTTCTCCTCACACAGATTTGCCACCGAAAGATCCGGCAGCATATTGACAAAGCTTCGTTTTGCCTGTGTGACAAGGGAAGTGCGGTCTGCAAGAAACAAAATATTTTTCACCCAGCCGTTTTGCAGAAGCACATCGCAAAGTGCAATGACTGTCCTTGTCTTTCCCGATCCGGTCGCCATGACAAGCAGTGCTTTTCTTCTGTTCTTTTTATCAAAGCTCTCGCATACTGCCTTGATCGCTTCTTCCTGATAATACCTTCCGGCGATTTTTTTATCAATCCGGACACTGCCAAGATCGCCCCGCATGGTTTTTAAATTAAACCATTTTTCGAGATCTCTTCTGGAATAAATGCAGGAAACCTGCCGCTCCGGATACTGTCCGTCCACAATCCTCGTCTCAAATCCGTTCGTAAGGAAAATGACCGGTCTGCGTCCATACTGCCGCTCCAGAGAATCCGCATATAACTCTGCCTGCTGCCGTCCGCTCGCCACATCTGCACAGGTCTTTTTCGCCTCGATCACCGCCAGCGGCCGGTGTGCATCGTCATAAAGCACATAATCCGCAAAACCGCTGCCTGATTTATTGGGCATGCCATAGACTTCGACTTCATTCAGCCAGTTCTTTCCTTCCATCCATCCGGCATCAATCAGCATCGTATCGATATATTGTTTGCGGGTTGCATACTCCGACAGCTCCAGCGGCTTCGGAACATACGTCTGCTTCTGCTCCTCACGCCTGGAAGTCAGTTCTGCCTTCAATGCTTTATTTTCTGCGATCAAAGCCTCCAGATCAATATCCGGAAAGGCTGTCTCCGCTGCCAGAATCTCCTGATTCTGCTCCAGAAGACCTGCATCAAACTGCCCCTCCTGATAATCATCCGCATAACAATAAGCTACAAAATCCAGAAATATATAAAGATTCTCAAGGCACAGCTTCGCCTGATCCAGCGTCAGCTTTCTTCCCGTATGTGCCACCTGATTTGCCACCCTGCGAATAAAATCCATTCTCCGCAAAATGTCTGCATCCACAATTCCTTTAAACTCTTCCGTATTCAGCAGGCTGACCAGCTTGTCCTGATATGGCATCACCAGCATATCGTCAACCGAATACATCCATTTGACGGCAAATTCCATCGCCCGCCGGCAGTTCATCACGCTCGCCTCCGGGTCGATCATCAGGATCTTTTCCGCTGCCACCGCAACATCCGCAAACGCTGCAAACTGCGGAATATCCTTCAGGAAATCAAAGTTCGTCACGCCGCCACCCCCTCTTGTTGTATTTTCGTGAAATGTCTTCTGATATTTTAACACGAAGTGGTTTTTCTCACAAGAAAGTTATAAGCGGAATCCTGTAAAGTTATGAGAGGAATCCTGCAAAGTTATGAGAGGAATCCTGCAAATCCGGTAAATTCTGCTTGAAAACACATATTTCACCAGAGAATAACAGGTTCGGTTCCTGTTCACAAAAGAAAAACATTGTACAAATGGCAGCTTCCTATTACAATGATATTAACTTATGAGCTTACCGTTTTGAAAATACATACGCTAAAGGAGGAACGCTTATGATTTTATGCTGTAAACACTGCGGAAATTGCAGAGAAAGCAATCATCTTGCAGAAAACTGCGATTATTGTGGAAATGAAATGGTCCAACTGTTATCAGACGAAGAGTTAAGCCATATTGATCCTAAAGAATTACCTCAGATCATCGAAGCGATGCGTGCAGGTTATCAATACAGCAATCCGGATTATGACGAAAAATTGTGGGACAGTCGTGCAAAAAAAGAAGAAATACAACGGGCAGAAAACGAAAAAAAGGATCTGGATTATCGTGAAAAAACCCACATGGTAACAACCGGATTTCAGTTTGAAGGTTATGAAATCGTATCTTACCTTGGAATTGTCGCCGGCGAAGTAGTTCTTGGCACCGGATTTCTTTCAGAATTTACTTCTTCGTTTGCTGATTTCTTTGGCGTGCAATCCGGGATATTCGAGGAAAAGCTCGAGACAGCAAGGCACGCTGCCATGGATAAACTGATCAAAAAATCAGCTGCATTGGGTGGAAATGCAGTCATTGGCATTGACATTGACTACAATATGTTTTCCAATAATGTAATCGGAGTCATTGCAAACGGAACATCTGTTGTAATCAGAAAGATCTGATGAATCGCTTATAATAGCCGCTTAAGATTCTGCTGATAATTTGACACAAAAGTCGTTTTGTGCTATGATACAGACAGTTCATATTTAAATACAAAAAGGTGCTACCATGACGGTTCGCCTGATGTTTATTAGGTTAAAAATAACCGCTTAGTTTGCAGACTGGGGCGGTTATTTTTTTTCGGTCTTATTGCTATTCGCACCAATCGTATAGCCAAGACCAAAACTGGTTAAGCAGAGACTAATTACTGCAATCAAGTCACCGATTGTTAGCATAAGCGAGTTCCTCCATACATATTTTCTGATTAAGTAATCTATGTAATCGAAGCTATAAACTCTCCGTAAAAAGCAAACCGCCATTCACGTCAATTGTGAAGTAGCACCTTGGGTATTAATACCCATGTGCATTATATCAATCCTTCTCTTTTCTTTCAAGCTATTTGTTGCTTTATTTTGCAAAACGTTACTTTTATTGTGTGAATTTTTATATATTTACATATTATATTGCATTTTTTATCGTATGAACATATGAGCAAACTTTGTATTATTTTGATTTGTCGACGGATGCAACAAAGTCTGCGAATTGGTTTTGAACATTTCTTGGTGGTACTAAAACATCCATATCTTTCAGTAAAAAAATCTTAAATTCAGCAAATGTAGACCCTGATCCGAGTTTCGGATATTCCACTAATGTCTTTATTCGCATAAAATACTCCAAATATTTTGAATTAAATATATCTCTATTAGGAGATATGCATAAAACACGACCATCTTTATAATAAAATGGTCTATCAGTATCAACCATCCAAATTTGACCTTTATTACAGATAGAAGGCATTAGTAAGTCACCAATCCTTGGTTTAGTATTATCCTTTGTAAGTTTGTTATAATGTTCTTCCGAAATATAATATGGTTCACTCGGTTCAATACCATTTGCTAGTTCACCTATCTCCGTACCTCTATAAAATGGAATACCACTTTCTACAAATTCCGTTGTGAATACTCTATGACTTGAACCTATAAATGCCACATCTCCTAACTTTCTAATCTTATAATTGTATTTACCAGTTATAATATCCCCAAACATCTCCACAAATCGTTAAGGAAAGAATCGAAGGTGGTGCAAACGAAAAAGCAGTATGGAGACTTTTCATTAACTGCCCTTTCGTTT
>NZ_WQNP01000169.1:0-550 GCF_018783905.1 Ruminococcus sp. MCC718 | reverse complement strand
CTATTGAAACCGCCGTGTACCGAACGGTACGCACGGTGGTGTGAGAGGACGGCGGTTAGTCACCGCCTCCTACTCGATTGCGAGACCTAAAAGAAATCTTCAACTTGAGAAACTTCTGTAAAATGGTTATAATAAAATTAGAAAATAATTTATGATATAGCAGTTGAAATAAGGCTACCGCAATCCCACTGGCTTTAGACGGTGGGTTAAGGTAGCCAAAAATCAGAAATTATAGTATACTCATGGCATGGGAACCTGGAAATCTAAAAACAGACACAAATACTTATGATGTTGGGGTCAAAAGATGCCATACGAATTGTTCCGTACTTCGTACTTCCACAATTCTACCCAATATTCGCATATCGTGAAGCTTACGCTCCACTTTTATGCTCATATCGGGGCGGGTCATTAAGCCATAAAACCACTTTTGTGCAAGCACATCGTGGTTTCAGGCTTTTGACCCTGGCATCTACTTATTACAATATCACATTATTTTCGTCTGCAAATATAGGAAGAAATTACTGGTTTCGAGGCAGATATCAGATGATAT
>NZ_WQNP01000029.1:0-3284 GCF_018783905.1 Ruminococcus sp. MCC718 | reverse complement strand
ATACAGCTTAAGCAACAAGATGGATAATTCCTTACTGGCTGTAAGGGATATTAACCATAAATATATTGTAGTAGAAAGAAGGAAAATATATTATCATGGTAATTATAAAATTCGATGCCTATAATATTAAACCATATATCAGAGATAGGCTTTGATTTTGAATCAAAACACCATCCCTTTGTGAAAATACATGGAGATTCAAAAAGATTTGTATGAAAATCTTTAAACTTTATACACATTATCATTTATCCTTTCGAAGTATAATTTTGTATACAGATTAACATTGTTTAGGGGAACACGGCAAGAGGATATATAGATGATCTTATATATCCTCCTGCCTTTTGCATTCTATTTCTTAGAATTTGTGTAGGTTTCATTGAGAATACGGCTTGCAATGGAGAGAATAGCGATTGCAGACTGAATTAAAAGTTCCTTTGTGATAGATTTCATAGTATATGACCTCCTTGAATTTATAATATATTTTTTTAATAAAATAAAGAGAACTGCCTTTTACAGACGGTTCTCTTTAAATATACTAAGTGTTTACTGTTAAAATTTGCGGATGGTGAGCTACTTTCTCTTTTTGAATTGCCATCCTTCTTCTTTTGCGGTTTTGGCTTTTTCAAGGCTTGCTTCTGCCCGTTTATAAGCTTTTCTTGCAGCTCCGTAATGATATTCGCCTTCGCCGTTTTTGGCTTTAGCCCAGTGCATATCGCCATCTTTTTTAAAGCGTTTTGCGGCATGATCGTACATTTCTTCCGGTGTTTTGAAAAATCCCATATCATTCATCTCCCTGTAAGATATTTGCCTTATTTTTTCTCAAAGGCACGCTTTAAGGTTTCTGCTGCCTCTGCAAGCTTTTCCGGTTCTTCGCCAATGCTCATTTTGTAAAAGTCATTTGCCAGACTCCAGCCAAGAGTCTCTGTCAATGCAGAAGCAGTAGCTGCCCCTACCATTCCTCCGATAACAGATCCTGCTCCGGGAATTGCTTTTAAAATTCCGGAAAAGGCAGCCCGACCTGTACTTTGTGCAAGCGTAATTGCTGCAATCGACTTTGCTGCTGATTCAGATATTGACATGTCAAAAATTTTTCCCAAGGCAACGATCATAGTAACCTGTGCCGCTGTGATAGGAATGGTGTCAGCGATTGGAATTGGAAGTGCTCCGGCGGTTGCTGCTGCCGTTGTTGCAGTATGTATTGCAATCTTACATTTGCTTTCCAAATCTTTTGGCATTTTTGTTTTGCTCATAATTTGTCTCCGTTTCTTTTTGTTTTTTCATCGTTTATCATTTGTCTCAGCCAACGTTCGGTATAGCCGTATTGTAATGCTGTTTTTCTTAAATTTACTTCCTCCCCCCTTTCGGCTTTCTGTTTAATGGATTTTACAATAAAATCTTTGGTATAAAGCTTTTTTGGAAGTACAAGTTGCTGACCTTGGAAATTGTCATGTAATTTCATGGTGGCTTCTATACCGATTACTTCTGCTATATCCTTGTAAATGCTGACAAAATCTGTTGGTTGTATATCTTTAGTATCTATCATCCTTTTTCCTCTGAAACAGTTTTATTAGGTTCATTTTATATGAAATATTTTGAAATTACACTAGAGGTTCTCACATAGTAAAAACACAGTGCAATTTTACATGAGAAAATCACACTGTATTTTGAAATTGTTTTGCGAGTTTATAAAAACTGCTGCTGCTAAGATTCATGGATTGCATGGCTTTTTTTGCTGTAATATCGTGATTTTTCCATAAAGTATAGTAATGCTCCCAGTCGTTAGGAAACTGCATTTTAGGACGCCCCAAATGCTTGCCTTGGAGTTTGGCGGCAGCGATTCCTTCTTTTTGTCTTGAATGTATCAATAATCGTTCCTGTTCAGCCATACTGGAAAGTACTTCAATAAGAATATTGTTAAGCATATCCAATATCCATTCTTGGTTATCCGGTACTTGAACCATAGTAGTAGGTAAATCCAAGATCATAAGACGAATATGGTTTGATTTAAACCACTCTAATTCCTTCTTAATATCCGCCTTGTTGCGACTGAGACGGTCAAGAGATTTAATGACCAGTGTATCACCACTTCTTAATCCCAAAGCTCCTTTTAAGGCTTCATAACCCGGTCTGTGAAGCGTTTTGCCGCTGATTTTGTCAACAACAATATTGCTTTCGGGAACATATTTCTTTAATTCGATAAGCTGGCGGTCTAAATTTTGGTCTGTGCTGCTTACTCTGGCATATGCCATTTTTTTATTGCTCATGTAAACCCTCCTTGTAAAGAAAAGTGTCCATAAAGGTTGATGTTTTTATGAGCATGTGTTTAATCTCAAACAGAACCTTTATGGAGAGAAATAGACGGTATTTTAGGCTGCTTTTTTGTGTACAGAAAGCTCTACCTTTATGGAGACAGATTTTAGGAAAATAATTTTGTATGGTTTCATTATGAGAGAAGAAAAAGAATATTTGTTGCTGCAAAAACGTTTTATCGTTTGACACAACTTTTGACACAACTTATAATAAATTTCAGGCAAGAGAATACCGGGGATCAGAAACGAGAATAATGAGTTTTTGGGGGAAAACAGGAAATTTCCGTGCTTTAAAAAGATGTTAAATCAGCCCCTTATTAATTATTTATACTCCCCTCGAAACATCCGGTAGCTCCCCTACCGGATGTTTCATTTTACGGAAAATCAAGTCTTCGGAAGGGGTTTTTCAGATACCATTTTCTGTTTTATGGCATATGGTATACTGGAAGGAGTGAAGGGATTTATGGAATATGAAATGATTTCGGAAAAAGAACTGGATCGCCTTTTGGAAAAAGAACAGGGTTTTGTGATAGATCTTCGCTCACCGTGGGAATATGCAGCTTATCACATTCCGGGAGCGGTGAATATTCCGTATGAACGGTTGAAAAAGGTTCGGGGACTGCCAAAGAATGTTCCACTGATTTTTTACTGTGAACGTGGTTCAGTCAGTATGGTGGCGGCAAGGGAGATGGCAGAAAAAGGATACCGGGCAAAGAGTCTGACCGGCGGCATCCATTCCTGGCACAGAAGGCTTGGATAGAGGCAAAAAAGATTGACAGGGAAAAACAGCAAGATTATAGTTAATAAACAGGAAGAGAACAGTGAAAAAGGGCTGAAAAGACAGCTGTTCTTTTGCCTTGAAATAAGGCTACCGCAATCCCACTGGCTTTAGACGGTGGGTTAAGGTAGCCAAAAATCAGAAATTATAGTATATTCATGGCATGGGAACCTGGAAATCTAAAAACAGACACAAAT
>NZ_WQNP01000168.1:0-5724 GCF_018783905.1 Ruminococcus sp. MCC718 | reverse complement strand
TATTTGGTATCAACATTACTTTTATGGCTTTTACCATCTGCTTCCTCCTGTATCAATTCCCGGATAAGTTTCTTAGCTTTATTTGCTCGTTTTCCTTGTAATTTGCAACTGAATACAGTAATTATCTGAACCAAATCTTCAACAAGTTCCTGCTGTTCGGACTTTTCAGTATTATCAATAATCTCAATCTCACAATTATAAAGTGAAGCGATATATTCTATCAACTCAAAACCAAATCGCAATAGCCTGTCTTTATATAAAACTACAACCTTTTCAACCTGATTTTGAGAGATTCGTCTGATCAATTCCTGAAGCCCTTTTTCTTATAATTAATCCCAGAACCGATATCACTTATTATCTCAAACGGCCGCCCTTTTGCCAGAAGATATGTCTTGACATTATCAATCTGTCGTTCCAAATCATCTTTTTGTTTATGGCTGGAAAGCTCATCGGAATAATATCTATAGCCACTTACTGTAGTATGATGCGGATGAAGTTTTCCATTGGCATCCCAATTTCGTAATGTCTGAGCAGATACGCCTATAATTTTTGAAAATTCATGTATAGAATAATATTTACTCAAAGTATCAACTCCTTTCAATAATATTCTGCTCTAATATCTTATAAAACTCAAGACCTACTTATATGATTTTATAATTTATATTTAACTATTAACAACCTCTTTTGTGCTTTTTATGCTTAAAAGGATGTCACAACGAAAAGTCTGAAATCACGATGTACCTGTGCAGAAATAATGTTATGACTTGATGACCTGATCAGGCATTCCCTGACAATTTTAGCACATTTTCTTTGCAAAATACATCTTTTTACATAATCTTTACGTTTCCCTTCGTGACGGATCATTCCTCTTTTTCCTCTTTTTCACAGGGTATGGTCTGAGAATGTTTCAGCCCAATGCCAACAAAATATAAAACCAGTGCCACTGCCAATAGCTCTGGTTTTATATAATCGGTGATCTGCACACTTGAAGCGGGGGAATGCTTCTCTGCGTTCAAAATAACAGGCACTCTCCTTTACGGAAAGTGCCTGTTATTTTCATTTAAATAAAACTTTTTGTTTATTTCTTAGAATTTACCAGCTTTTGCTGCTTCCTCGATCGAAACTGCAACTGCAACAGTCATACCAACCATTGGGTTGTTACCTGCACCGATCAGACCCATCATTTCTACGTGAGCCGGAACAGAAGAAGAACCTGCGAACTGTGCATCAGAGTGCATACGTCCCAGAGTATCTGTCATACCATAAGAAGCAGGACCTGCAGCCATGTTATCCGGATGCAGTGTACGTCCTGTACCACCACCGGAAGCTACTGAGAAGTATTTCTTACCTTTTTCAAGACATTCTTTTTTGTATGTACCTGCAACCGGATGCTGGAAACGTGTCGGGTTTGTGGAGTTACCTGTGATAGAAACGTCAACGCCTTCTTTCCACATGATAGCTACACCTTCCGGTACACTGTTTGCACCGTAGCAGTTTACTTTTGCACGAAGTCCTTCAGAATAAGCTTTTCTGGATACTTCTTTTACTTCGTTTGTGTATGGATCATACTCTGTCTCAACGAATGTGAAACCGTTGATTCTGGAGATAATCTGTGCAGCGTCTTTACCCAGACCGTTCAGGATAACACGCAGCGGTTTTTTACGAACTTTGTTTGCTTTTTCTGCGATACCGATCGCACCTTCAGCAGCAGCGAAAGATTCGTGACCTGCCAGGAATGCGAAACATTCTGTTTCTTCTTCCAGCAGCATTTTTCCTAAGTTACCATGTCCCAGACCTACTTTACGTGTGTCAGCAACAGAACCCGGAATACAGAAAGACTGAAGACCTTCACCGATTGCAGCAGCAGCATCAGCAGCTCTTCTGCAGCCTTTTTTGATTGCGATTGCAGCACCTACTGTGTAAGCCCAGCAAGCATTCTCAAAACAGATCGGCTGAATGCTCTTGACCTGAGCATATACATCCAGTCCAGCATCTTTTGTGATCTTTTCAGCTTCTTCGATAGAAGCAATTCCGTAACTATTTAAAACAGAATTGATCTTGTCAATTCGTCTCTCATATGATTCAAATAAAGCCATTTCCTGTTACCTCCTCTAATTATTCTTTACGCGGGTCAATAATCTTAACAGCATCAGCTACGCGGCCATACTGACCTTTGGATTTTTCCCATGCAGTATTAGGGTCATCACCCTTTTTGATGAAGTCTGTCATCTTTCCAAGGTTTACGAACTGGTATCCGATGATCAGATCATCAGCATCCAGAGCGATGCCTGTTACATAACCTTCTGCCATTTCAAGGTAACGAGGACCTTTCTTTAATGTACCGTACATTGTACCAACCTGTGAGCGAAGTCCTTTACCCAGGTCTTCCAGGCCAGCACCAACTGCCAGACCATCTTCAGAGAAAGCACTCTGGCTTCTTCCGTATACGATCTGCAGGAACAGTTCTCTCATAGCGGTATTGATAGCATCACAGACAAGGTCTGTATTCAGAGCTTCCATTACAGTCAGACCCGGCAGGATCTCAGCAGCCATAGCAGCAGAGTGTGTCATACCGGAACATCCGATGGTCTCTACCAGAGCTTCCTGGATGATACCTTCCTTTACATTCAGGCTCAGCTTACATGCACCCTGCTGAGGAGCACACCAGCCTACACCATGTGTAAATCCGGAAATGTCTTTAACTTCTTTTGCCTGTACCCACTTTGCTTCTTCTGGAATTGGAGCAGCGCCATGATGAACGCCCTGTGCAACTGGGCACATTTCTTCTACTTCACGTGAATAAATCATTTTAAGACTCCTTTCAAAAATAAATTGCATATAGTAATTAGCCGCCTCCCTTTTTTTGCGATCACAGGAGGCTGCAAAATACTTTCACATTATTTTCTCATAAATCGACGATTTCGTCCAGTCTTTTTTTAACAAACCGGATTCTTTTGTCTTTTTCTGTCCGGAAATGCCTCTAAGATTTGGCTTCTTCGCTTCGCCAGGATCCTTTCAGGCCTTTTCTGCGGACGCTGAAATGACAGTACATGGCTGTAACAGCACTGACGATCAGCAGAAAATAGAAATTCAGACCTCTTGTCAGGCACATGGACGCCGGAAGCAGTGCCCCTTTAAAGACCTGTCCAAAGGATGCTTTGTACATGATCTCTGTGATTCCCTGTGCTCCCGGAAGCGGCAGCATATCAACTGCAATATAAACAGATGCCTGAAGGATCATGATACTGAGCACAGATTCTCCGGTAAGTCCCATGCCTTTGTAGATCAGCCAGGTCATAAAAAATACACTGCATCTCTGGATAAACGTCAGGATCAGCACAAATGCGATCTTGTTTTTATGCCCGATCAGAAATACAACTGCTTCATGGTACTGATCTGCCATCTCGATCAGTTTTTCTTTTCGTTTTCCTGATTTTTTGAGAATGTGCAGTTTTTTGAGCACTGCTTCGCCGCCAAGTACCAGACTCTTAAAGCAGCGCGGGCTGATCATGACAAACAGCAGGATCACCACCAGTGCCGTATTCAGAAACAGTCCAAGATAATAAAGATAAATATAGTTTCCAAGATATCCCATCAGCTGCGTGCGGTAAAAAAGCAAAATGGCAACGCCCATAAGAGCCAGTACCAGTTTGTATACCACCGCCACCGTCATAAGCACCACGCTGCTGTCCGATACTTTATGCCCTTCTTTCTGCATGTAATAAAGCTGCATCGGCTGTCCGCCTGTTGCAGACGGTGTGATACCGGAATAAAAAAATCCCACAAACGAATATTTGATGCAGGAAAAAAGAGGGGTTTTCCCCTCCAGACTGCCAAGAAGATACCAGATCATAATGCCTTCCGCGGATGTAAAGAACAAAGCCGTAAGAGCTGCAGCCACCAGATAAACCGGGCTTAAAGTCTGCATGGCAGCAACTACGGTATTCATATCATTTCCCTGAAAAATAACCACAATGGTAGCGGTCAATAGTACCAGGAAAAACGCCGCACTGATCAAATTTTTACGATTCATAAGCTGCTCCTATCATTAAATAAACCTTTCTGTTAAAATCATGCAGAGATCCTTCGAAAATGGTTTCTGTCTGTTCCAGTTCGTAAAAATCCCTTGGTGTCACAAGCGAGAAATGCTTCTGGAAAAGCGAAATGCCATTCTGCTCCAGGATATTCGTCACAAAAGAAGAACAGGTATAATGATTCTTCTGATAAAACGGTATCTGAAACAGGATGAAAGGCAGTCCGATAATACAGTAGTGATATCGCTTTCTTTGTTTATAGCACTGCAAAAGCTGTCTTGCAATACTTTTTTTCTGTTCTGCCGTACACTGCATACGGACTACTTTATATTTTGCATGCGGAAATACTGCCTCGATCTCCAGCGTATTTTCTTTTTCAAAGCCGGCGATCAGCGGAACGGCCGGATTCCTTCTCCCCACACTGTAGGCCTCTCTTAGATCGGCATCCATCGAAAGGACCACATGCACATAAGGGATCCCGATCACCCTACGGATGATGGACGCAAAGAATCCCGGTGTATCCACAAAAGCCAGATAAATCTGTTCCATAGCTTCTCTCCTTCCGATCAGTTAAAATGATAGCACTGTTTTGCCAGGCGATAACCTGCCAGTGTAAGTGCCGTCCCTGCTTTTCCAGGCAGATAAGTAAAACCGCTCACGGTCCCGAAGCGAAGCTTCCGATAAAGACCGTTTCCTCTTCTTCTCATATACTCCCACAGTTCGTTTCTTTTTTCCATTGCCTCTTCCGTTCCGATCAGCAAAAGATGAATGGAAGAAATCGACAGCATGATTGACAGATTCCGTACCAGATAATCCGCCAGTTTTGGATGTTCCTTCTGTACTTGCTTCAAATCCGCACACCCGGAAACCATTTTTGTAACCAGAATCTGTTGGTCGATCCTTTTCATCAGCACCTGCTCATTGACCGACTGATCCTCTCTTCCAAGGAAATAATGGTAGAGATCCAGATCCAGGTACAGGATCGTCTTTACAAACGGAAGCGGCTGGTTGGCAAACAGATTGTCCACATAAAACGTATGCCGCGGCAGGCGTACGCCTGACCTTCGAAGTACTTCTGTCCGGCAGATCTGAGCGTGCATCACAAGGTACTGCGATGGATGAAATTTCCCGATGGTATCCCAAGTACAGACTTTTCCATTGCGAAATACATTCTCATAGCCCATCCGTTTCTGTTTTCCTTCATATAAATGGTCGTACAGATAGTTGCAGATGATCAGATCCGCTAAAGCCCCCTGTCTCTTTCTTTTTCGGATCTCCGTCAATAACTTTTTCAGAGCTTCCTCATCCAGCCAGTCATCCGAATCCACCACTTTGAAATATTCTCCGGCTGCCAGAGACAGTCCTTTGTTCACTCCGGCTCCGTGACCACCGTTTTTCTGATGTACCGCTCTGACTGTTTCCGGATACTTTTCTGCATAGCAATCTGCGATTTCACCGGTCCGATCCGTGGAGCCATCATCGATCACGATGATCTCCACCTCCTCGCCTCCTGCCATCAGCGACCTCAGGCATCGCTGCATGTAATCCTGCGAATTGTAGCATGGTACTGCAAACGTGATCAATTTTTCTTTCATCTATTCATAAATCCCTTCTACTACAATATATTTATGGTTAATATCCCTTACAGCCAGTAAGGAATTATCCATCTTGTTGCTTAAGCTGTATAATG
>NZ_WQNP01000028.1:0-3344 GCF_018783905.1 Ruminococcus sp. MCC718 | reverse complement strand
TTTGATACCTAATTTTCAACCTGTATAAAATTTTCAATGTTCTTCAATTTAGCCTTGACTTTTTATTTGCAGGCTTGATTGGTTCATACTTTGGTATTGTAATTGGCATACACCCTTGCTTTCTGAAAGTGTAATGACTGCTTCCACTTCTTGGTGCATTCATTTCGTATCCGTAGCTTTCCAATATCGGGAAAGATGCTTTGTATTTTTGTGTATTGATGTCATATACATTGCTTTTGGGTCTATGACCTGCCGGACAGGAAATGATTTCTTTTCCGTCCTCTGAGAATTTAAAATCTGCATAGATATCTGCCACATCAGTCCCTTTTAGATCGGTTGTGATAAGAGTTACATTTTTTTCAGCAAACCAAATCTGATCCATACGAAAGAACTTTAGATCAAATCTCAATTTTTATTTCCTAAATTTCAATTAAACTTTCCTATCGTAAGTACAAGATATTTTCTTGTCTACAAATAATATTACGCATACGAGACGGTTTGTCCATGCGTTTTTGACTGGTAAATTTTATATTTTATTACGATATTTTTTTCAAAATCTTTTTCTCATTTGTCTTTGAAAAATCACTTAACCGATAAGAACGAACTCTTGTCTTGACAATAATCGGAATCAATAAACCATTATTTACCAGTTTTGCACATCTATTAATGACTGTTTTGTTTGTTACACCGATCATTTTGCTTACTTCAATTGGCGTAAATTCATATAACCGCTTTTTTAATAGAAATGCCAAGAATTCTTTTTCTTTTGCATTTAAATAAGATAGGCTTCCATCTAACTCGTCGTTTTCGGATGTTTTTGATAATTCATATACCTTTTTAGAATACAATTCCATCATCCGCAAAAAATAATTAATCCAAATTTCCGGATGAGGAGGATTTTCTCTTCCTGAATAATATAACGCCGGTAACCCCATTTGCAGTGATGCATAATATTCATCTGGATCATAGGCAAAATATTCTTCCAGAGAACCTATTCCATTAAAACCATATCCATAATAATCAAGAATATAGCCTGACATTAATCTGGCGGTTCTTCCATTTCCATCTTCAAAAGGATGAATGGTAACCAATTGATAATGAACTACAGCAGCAATAATCAGCGGATGATCATCTGTAGTATTTACATATTCAACAAGTTCATCCAACAAGTCTGGAATATCAATATACTCTGGTGGAATATATTCCGCTGCACCTGTTTCGGAATCATATACTGCAAATAACATTCCAGGCGGCATAGGGCCTCTTAAGCCTATCTTTTCTTTTGACGCACCTTTTTCAACCATTGCCTGCACTTCTAAAATCATTTCTTTTGAAAAAGCTTCTTTCTTTTTCAGTTTTTCTTCTAAAAAATTTAAAGCCAAAAAGTAATTACGAACTTCCTGTTCTGGCTTTAAAAAGTGTTTGTGAGGATCACTATCAATAGCCTCATTTGCCTGTTTTTCAGTTAATGGATTTCCTTCAATTTTGTTAGAAGCATAGGAACTTTTTTTCTTAGAGTTTTTTCTAAGTCTGTTTTTTATAATAGGTGGCATTTCTATCGTACTAAGAGAAAAACGCTTTTCGTCTATTTCCGATATTCTTTTTAAAATTTCATTTGTTAGC
Organism: Ruminococcus sp. MCC718; assembly: GCF_018783905.1. Classification (NCBI taxonomy): domain Bacteria; kingdom Bacillati; phylum Bacillota; class Clostridia; order Eubacteriales; family Oscillospiraceae; genus Ruminococcus; species Ruminococcus sp. MCC718. Next base: position 1,721 of record NZ_WQNP01000028.1, on the reverse strand, counting down.
GTAACCTTAATCACATGATCCACCTCCATTTCATCCATATATTATATCGTTTTATGAATTGTTTTTCCACTAAAATTACACTATTTTTTCACTATTTTTCATTACTTCATCGTCTTCGCCAGTGAATTGAGCAATGCCCGCATCTCTGAATTAACCAATACCTTTGCCAGAAGTTCCGGATCGACTTCATCGGCAACAGTTGCATTATTATTTTCCTGCTGTACATGCATCTGTGGATCCAGATTCTTTTTCTCATAAAATGCTTCTTCAAAAGCTCTCTCTGCATTTTTCCTGAAATTAAGTAAAGAATCGGGTTGCCTTTACATAGTTTCCACTTTCAAAAAATAAAAAAGTTTGAGCTGGCAATCAATAGCCTGTACTCTAAGGGAAAATACGACATCTATGTAACAGGCTCTAACGCTTTCCTGTTGAGTGCAGATCTGGCAACTCTGTTTACCGGACGCTATATTGAAATTCATATGTTTCCTTTCAGCTTCCAGGAATATTGCCAATATTATGATGATATTAGCGACAAAGATAAGCTCTTTGATGAGTACGCTATCAAGGGCGGTTTAGCAGGTTCCTATGCTTATAGAACCGAAAAAGACAGAACAAACTATATAAAAGAAGTCTACGAAACCATTGTTACAAGGGATTTGGTACAAAAATATAATCTCCCTGACACTTTGGTTTTACAACGTCTGAGTGAGTTCCTTATGGATAATATCAGCAACCTGACTTCTCCTAATAAGGTCAGTCAGCTTCTGACAGCAAATAAGACTCCAACCAATCATGTAACCGTCGGCAAGTACATTAAGTATTTGTGCAATGCTTTTGTATTTTATGATATTAAGAGATACGACATCCGAGGTAAGAAATACCTTGAAAGTTCTGAAAAGTTCTATTTGTGTGACAGCGGTATTCGATATGCAATACTGGGAAGCAGAAATATGGATTATGGCAGAGTATATGAAAACATCGTTTGCATCGAGCTTCTTCGCCGTGGATATGATGTTTATGTCGGCAAGCTCTACCAAAAGGAAATCGACTTTGTTGCTCAGAGAGGCAGCGAGAAGTTTTATATTCAGGTCAGCGACAACATTTCCGGGCAGGAAACATTTGAGAGAGAATGCTCTCCTCTGCTTCAGATTCGAGATGCCTATCCGAAAATGATTATTGCCAGAACCAAACATCCCCAATATAGCTATGAAAGAATCGAAATTCACGATATAGCCGATTGGTTACTGCAAGAATAAGCAGGGCGAAATATCTCCGTCATTCTCTTTTGAAATGATGGAGATATTTTTATTGTTGTTAAGGCAAGACCCTAAAAAAGAAAAAGAGCATATGGAATTTGAATCCATACACTCTATGATTACTGGAACTTTATTTGATTTTAATTCAACAAACTGAAATTTTCTCAATTCTTCATCTCTGTTTTTTTTCTTTTCCAATTAATTAATAGACCAATCGTTGAAATAACAAAAATTAATGCTGATGTTAGAGAAAAAATACCATCAGTAACCACAAATATGATAAACGTGGCTAATGGAATATAATTAAGAATACTTTTCAAAATTTTCATGTCCAATCCTCCTTTTTTAAATCTCATTAATCTTATAAAATATTTTGTTCTAAAAATTCCGATTGAACAAAATCGCTGCGCGATGGCCTGCCAAGGCTGTGGCGCAGTTTTATTTTTATTAAAAAAGCAGTGGAAT
>NZ_WQNP01000027.1:0-572 GCF_018783905.1 Ruminococcus sp. MCC718 | reverse complement strand
GTTCTTATCACAGAACGTATCATCAAAATCCATACGACCGCTACGGACAAGAACGGCAAGAAAGAAATCGAAGCCGGAAAAGATGTAACGATTGTGGATAAAGTCACATTAGATGGGCTGGAAGTTGGAACAAAATACAAACTTTCCGGCTGGCAGATGTTAAAAGAGGAAAATGCAGAACTTCTGATTGATGGAAAGAAAGTATCCAATGATTATGAGTTTACAGCCGACAATGAAAAAATGACAGTTGAGATTGCATTTACTTTTGATGGTTCTTCCCTTGGTGGCAAGAGCCTTGTCACATTTGAGGAATTATACGATATGACCAATCCAGACGAACCAAAGAAAGTGACAGAACATAAGGACATCACAGACGATGGACAGACTGTGACAATCAAGGAAGTGCCGGAAGTCCCAGACACACCAAAGGATACCGACACGCCGGATACACCATCTATGGTTACTAAGACAAGTGACAGCCCAAAAACAGGCGACAATACCAATATCTATGCTTATCTTGCCATGCTCGGTCTTTCCTGCGTAGGGCTTGGCGGTATGCTTTACTTCAAACG
>NZ_WQNP01000167.1:0-216 GCF_018783905.1 Ruminococcus sp. MCC718 | reverse complement strand
AGTGCGGAAGGCGGGACTTGAACCCGCACGGTATTGCTACCACAGGCACCTGAAGCCTGCGCGTCTGCCAATTCCGCCACTTCCGCATTTAGAAAAAATATAAAATTGTATGTCGCTCGCACTTTACAGAAAGAAGAGTGCGGAAGGCGGGACTTGAACCCGCACGGTATTGCTACCACAGGCACCTGAAGCCTGCGCGTCTGCCAATTCCGCCAC
>NZ_WQNP01000166.1:1872-25142 GCF_018783905.1 Ruminococcus sp. MCC718 | reverse complement strand
TATTGAAACCGCCGTGTACCGAACGGTACGCACGGTGGTGTGAGAGGACGGCGGTTAGTCACCGCCTCCTACTCGATTATGGATTATTCGTATAAATAGATGCACACACAATGCACCTCACACCTATGCTATAATTACAATACGATTGTTTGAACGCAGAGAAGCATTCCCCTGCTTCAAGTGTGCAGAGCAGCGACTGCGTTCATGAGCAAGTAGCGAAGCGGATTGTGAATGTCCGCTTTACGAAAAAAGAGCATCTGCTGCGGGAAACAAGTCAGAAATCCAGGCTGCACTCTCCGGCACAGATCACACAGAAAAAGTAGGATGATGTGATTAAACTATAGTAAATAACCAGACACGTTTAAGTGTAATTTAGGAAGAAAGTTGTTTTAATGAGTGAACAGAAAAGAAAAATTGGTTTTACTGTTGCATGTGTAAATGAATTTGCCAATAGGCATAGACTTAGCAGTAAAGAAGCTTTTCAGTATCTTTTTCAGTTTAAAGGAATAGCTTTTATCAAAGAAAATTATGATGTAGAACATACGCTGGATTTTGAAACAGTATTAGAAGATCTGGGAATCTTATGTAAAAAAATGGGGGTACATTATGAGATTATATCATGGAAGTAATATAGTAATTGATAATATAAATCTGGCAATGTACAGAATGTTTTGTGCATGATGCCTCAGAATAACTGGCTTGTCACAGATGCTCCGCTTTCCTGGGGTATTTACCGTAATATTCCATTCGCATTGATGGGGTTGATTATCATTGTTCTGTTTTATAAAAGTGCAAAAAAAAAGAATGATAAATCTTTCCGCTGGATGTGGCTGACAATCGTACTGAGCTTTGCTTTCTATATTCCGGTTGTATTGTGGGCGGATGTGATCCCAATGATCGGTATGCTGATGATTCCTAAAACATGTGCCTATGTATGGACAGTGGTAATCGGCTATAAGGCAATGAAAAAAGAAATAGCTTAAGAGCATTAAAATGAGTATCGGCTCTGTTGTTTTCACAGAGTCTGAGGTGCGGCAGCCTGAGAAGCAGGAAAAAATCGGATACTTACAAACAGGTACTTGACTTCAAGTGTACTTGATGTGTTATTCTTTTATAGAAAGTAAGGATTCTGTACAGACTCAACACGTTTTTTACAGAGTCTGGCATTAAGGACGCAAAGGTACGGGAAACTTACGGAAGAAAATATATCAGGAGGAACTGACATGGGAAAATCTACTGTTTATTTTACCGATTTTCGCTGTCCGGTAGGGACCAGCCAGCTGGACAAGCTGAAAAAACTTTGTATTGCTGCCGGCATCAAAGACATTGATATGGATGGAAAGTTTGTGGCGATCAAGATGCATTTTGGTGAACTTGGAAATATGGCTTTTCTTCGACCAAATTATGCAAAGGTAATTGCAGATTTGTGCAAGGAGCAGGGCGGAATGCCGTTTCTGACAGACTGTAATACACTGTATCCGGGAAGCAGAAAGAATGCACTGGAACATCTGGACTGTGCAAATCTCAATGGTTTTAATACAACTACGACCGGATGTCAGATTATCATCGGAGATGGCCTGAGAGGAACGGATGAAGTAGAAGTTCCGGTTGTAAACGGAGAATACTGCAAAACGGCTCTGATCGGACATGCGATCATGGATGCGGACATTTTTATCAGCCTGAGCCATTTTAAGGGACATGAGACAACCGGATTTGGCGGAGCCATTAAAAATATCGGTATGGGATGCGGAAGCCGTGCAGGAAAAATGCAGCAGCATGCAAGCGGAAAACCGGCAATCAATACGGAAGTCTGTCGTGGCTGCCGCCGCTGTGCAAAAGAATGCGGAAGCGATGCGATCACTTATGTAAATAAAAAAGCAGTTATTGATTATGATAAATGCAAAGGATGCGGACGCTGTATCGGAGCCTGCAGTTTTGATGCGGTATACAATCCAAATGACAGTGCAAATGAGCTTCTCGACCGTAAAATGGCAGAATATGCACAGGCAGTCTGTCACGACCGTCCGCATTTCCATATCGCACTGGTACAGGATATCAGCCCGAACTGTGACTGTCACGGTGAGAATGATGCACCGATCCTTCCGGATATCGGAATGTTCGCAAGCTTTGATCCGGTCGCACTGGATCAGGCATGTGCAGATGCCTGCCTAAATGCAACACCGATTGCAAACAGTCAGCTTGGAGAACATCTGGCAGAGCCGGGATGGCATTGCCACCACGATCATTTCAAAGATTCCAATCCGAATATCGAGTGGAAAGCAACCCTTGACCAGGCAGAAAAGATCGGACTTGGAACAAGAGAATATGAATTGAAGAGAATCAAATAGGATATGTATTTTGAATACGGAGAAAAGGAACTTATCTATCTGAAACAGAAAGATAAACGTCTCGTTGAGGTGATCGATCAGGTTGGCATGATTGAGCGAACGGTTGACGATGATCTGTTCTCATCGGTGGTTCATCATATTGTCGGTCAGCAGATCTCGACCAAAGCACAGGCTACGATCTGGCAGAGAATGAAGGATTATCTTGGGACAGTCGATGCGGACACGATATTAAATGCAGGTGTGGAACATCTGCAGCCGCTTGGGATATCTTTCCGGAAAGCGGAGTATATCACAGATTTTGCGGAAAAAGTAAAAGACGGCAGTTTTGACATTGAAGGCATCTGGAAAAAATCAGATGAAGAAGCGATTGAGGAATTGTCATCACTGAAAGGCATCGGTGTCTGGACTGCGGAAATGATCCTGCTGTTCTGTATGCAAAGACCGAATGTGCTGAGTTTTGGTGATCTGGCGATACAGCGTGGGATGCGGATGATTTACCATCACAGAAAAATCGACCGCAAACTGTTTGAAAAATACCGCCGCAGATTAAGTCCGTACTGCAGCGTGGCAAGTCTGTACTTCTGGGCAGCAGCCGGAGGAGCGGTGCCTGGTCTGAAAGATTATGCACCAAAATCCGGTGCTGATTGCAAAAAGAAAGCAGGAATACGATGAGCGAATTTATCACTACCTATACCGGAAAACATTTTAAACCGACGGATCCAGATCCGGAGCTGATCGATATACCGGATATTGCCCATGCATTGTCGTTGATCTGTCGGGGAAACGGCCATGTAAAGACCTTCTGGTCAGTGGGACAGCACTGTATCTGCTGTGCGAAAGAAGCGGCGGCAAGGGGACTGTCTGATTGCATGGTACTTGCCTGTTTGCTTCACGATGCCAGTGAATGTTATATGTCCGATGTGCCGTCTCCTTTTAAGAAAACATTGCCGGAATATCAGGAACAGGAAGCATATTTGCTGCATTTGATTTACGAAAAATTTCTGGGATCAGATCTGACAGCACAGGAGCAGGCACAGCTGGAAGAGATCGACCATGTGATGCTCTGGTATGATCTGGACGAGCTGCTTGAAAAGCAGGACGGGGAGCCGCCGAAGCTTCATATCGAGCTGGATTATACCGTAGAGCCTTTTGCAAAAGTGGAGGCTGAGTATATCCGGATTTTTGAAAAATATTCCAGATCAGAGAAATAATGTAAAAGAGAAATAGTCATAAATTCGAAATTTTTCGCATAGGATTAAAATCATAAGATTCTATTTGAGGACATTGTCCGACAACATTTATCTGATATGCCACCAGGAGAAACCAACAGAGCATAAAACTATGAAAAAATTTCGGAAACAAGACAGTGAAAAATATTTTGAAGAAAAGAAACCAGTCAGGCTGGTCGATACGCAGGAATATATGGAAATGATACGGGCACTCCTGGAAGATGGACAGGAAGTCAGCATGATCGTCACGGGAAACAGCATGCGTCCGTTTTTGAAACATGGACGGGACAAAATCTGCATGAAAAAAACAGACCGGAAACTAAGAAAAGGCGATATCGTATTTTATCGCCGTGAAAATGGGCAGTATGTAATGCACCGGATTTTAAAATGCGGGGATCAAAGTTATACGTTGCTTGGCGACGGTCAGATTGTACCGGAATCGGGAATCCGTCAGGAGCAGATTTTTGCCAGAATCACCAAAGTACAGGTGCGGGGAAAATGGATCGGACCGGAAAATTTTCGGTGGAGATTTTTTGAACATATCTGGATTCGTTTTTGTGGTATCAGGAAACTTGGGTTTTCTTTTTCTTCAAAGGTGCAGAATTTAAAAAAAAGCAGTAAGGAAATACATAACGAAACAATAAGAGCAGCAGGAAAATGGAAAGATGGGACATTTCAGGAAATCTTTGATGACTGGAAATGGATTTTGCATTACAGTGTCAGATATCGATGGACCATCTTTTTTTATACATTTCTCGGAACGGTAAGTACCTCTCTTGGACTTCTCAGCAGCATTGCAGGAAAATATCTGATTGATATTGTTACCGGATATCAGATGAACAAAGCGGGCATGATTTTTGGAGTTATGGCAGGAAGTTTTGCAGTCAGCCTGATTCTGAATGGCGGTATCAGCCGTATTATGGTAAAATTGAATACGAACATCAGCAATGATATTCGGGCAGATCTTTTTGAACAGATTCTGGATGTCAGCTGGCTGGAACTGAGCAAGTATCAAAACGGCGATATGCTCAGCCGTTTCAATCAGGATATTGAAACAGTGGGCAGCAATGCCGTCAGCTGGCTTCCGGCGGTCGTGATCGCATTCTATCATTTTCTGGCAACATTTCTTGTGCTTTTTTATTACGATAAGGTCATGGCAGGGATTGCACTTGGAAGTGCTCCGTTTGTTGTTCTGATGTCGCAGTTTATGATGAAAAAACAGCGGGACTGCCAGAAGAAAGTGCGTGAAATGAGCAGTCGGATGATGACGTTTGAGGCAGAAACTTTTTACAATATGGATATGATCAAATCGCTTGGCATTTCTTTGCACTGCAGCACCTGTCTGAAAAAATTGCAGGAACAGTATAGAAAAATAACTCTGGATTACAATTTGTTCAGCATCAAAACAAAGGCAGTTTTGTCGGTGCTTGGAATGGCAGTACAGTTTACTGCATTTGGGTATTGTCTGTTCCGCTTATGGACACATGCGATCACTTATGGCACGATGACTTTATTTTTGCAGCAGAGAAACAGCCTGTCTGGGGCATTTCAGAATCTCGTGTCGATCATTCCGTCTTTTCTGAACAGTTCGGTTTCTGCACATCGCCTCCGGGAACTGACAGAGCTTCCCAAAGAAATACATAGCATACAAAATCAAAAGGATCTGTTTTTGACAAAGGGCGGACTGGAAGTTCGTCTGGAAAATGTGACATTTTCGTATACAAAAGGAAAACAGGTGTTTCGGGAGTCTGATTTTTGTGCCTGTCCGGGAGAAATCGTGGCACTTGTCGGGACATCCGGAGAAGGGAAGACAACGCTGTTGCGTTTGATCCTCGGCTTGATCGAGCAGGATACAGGAAAGGCAATCTTAAAGGCACAGGACGGAACGGAGCAGAAGTTAAATGCAGACACAAGAGTATGCTTTTCATATGTTCCGCAGGGCAATACACTTCTTGCCGGGAGTATCGCCGAGAATCTGAGTATCGCCAAAGAAGGAGCAGCCAGGGAAGAAATGAAGACGGCTCTTGAGATGGCATGTGCGTGGGAATTTGTCAAAAAACTGCCGGAAGGACTGGAGACAAAACTGGGTGAACGCGGAAAAGGGCTTTCCGAAGGACAGTCGCAGCGGATTGCCATCGCACGGGCATTGCTTCGTAATGCACCGGTGATCCTTCTGGATGAAGCAACTTCCGCACTTGATGAAGAAACAGAGAAAAAACTTCTGAAAAATATACTGGAAAAAGCACCGGAAAAAACCTGTATCGTGACAACGCATCGCCCGGGGGTTCTGAGGCTGTGCCGGAGAGTTTACCGGGTGGAAGACGGAAAGATTGCAGAGATGAGTGATCTGGGAGAGGAAAGAAAATAGATGATAAATGATAGGATACGGAATTGTTGAATGAAGGGATAAAAACTATTATTAAGATTGGTATTGTATGTTCGGGTAAAAAATGCAAATAAAGACGAAATAGTATGAAATAATCAGGCAGAGAGAAGATACTGGAGGAATATCACATGGAGATAAAAAACGCCGCAGATCAGGACCGGGCGTATAAGGCAGAATTTCCGGAACTGCCGATGCAGTGGAAAAATTATGGGTATGAGATTACGGAAAAGCTTGGCGAAGGGATTTCCGGAAGTGTATATAAACTGGTGAAAAACAAAGGGGAGGCAGATGAGGAAATTTCCGCTCTTAAAATGATCAGCTGGACATTAAATAAAAAAATGGTTTACAGAGAATACGGAAATGACTGGGTAAAGGCCAGAAGAGACTTTACCCAGTTCTTTAATGATAAAGTGGCACATGAGGTCAGCCGGCTGGAATCTTTTGCAGGGGCAGAAAATATTGTGCAGATCAAGGGAAGCTGCCTGGAAAAGATGCCGGAGGAAAATTTCTGGAAACTTTATATTCAGATGGAGTATCTGGAAGATTTCACGGAATACCTCGGAAAAAATTACATGGAAAAAAATGAAACAATGGATGCGGAAGAAGTGATCCGATTTGGGATCGAGATCTGCTCAGCACTTGAAATCTGCCATGAAAAAGGGATCATTCACCGGGATATCAAGCCGGATAACCTTATGGTCTCAAAAGAGAGGCAGTTTAAACTGGGAGACTTTGGCATTGCCAGGGAGCCGATTTCGGGAACGATGACAGTCGCAGGCACCCCGGATTACATGGCACCTGAGGTCAAAGAGACAACGATTTATGATAAGACAGCAAATATTTATTCCCTTGGTCTGGTGCTTTATTATCTGTCTAATGATTTCAGACTGCCATTTTCAGATGTCGCAGATCCAGAGGAGCGGATCAACCGCAGAATGAAAAAAGATGCCGTGCTTCCGGAGCCTGAAAATGCTTTTGCGGACATGCGAAAGCTTATTTTAAAAGCATGTGCTTATGATCCAAAGGATCGTTATCAGTCGGCAGGAGAAATGAAAAAAGCATTGGAAAACATCCAGAAGCATCCGTATGGACTTTGTCCGAAATGCGGAAAAGTTCTGGTGAAAAAACCGGGACAGTATGGTGCCTTTGTAGCCTGTACAGGATACCGAAAAGGAAATCCGGATTCCTGCGATTACCGCATGAATCTAAAAAAACTGATGGAACAGCTGAATGCAGGAAAAGAACAGAATGCATAGTGACGGAAACATTAAAAAAACACATTAGAAAACAGATAAAAGGATGGAGAGCTATGTCTGAAATAAATATCATGGATTTTGATCCTTCTTCTTCAATTAAGTCTTATAACTTTACAAATACAGCGATCAGGAGATTTTATGATACGATTGATTCGGAACAGTTTAAAGATGAAAAAAAGGAGAAGATCTTTGAATATCTGACCGGTGAAATGGAGATCGTTCCATTTAACGATCAGTTGAAACGATATCTTTATGAAAAAAATGAAATGCAGGAAGCATTTCGCAGTGTGACCAATGAGCAGTATGTCGCTCTGATCCTGGATGGATTTGAAAAAAATGACTGTCTTGCTTCCGTTGGGGCGAAAACAAAGCAGGAGATGAAGCGTAAGGCGAACCGCTGGATCGCAGCAGAAAGTGTAAAACGTGAGAGTATTTTTCAGATGGGATTCGGGCTGGATATGGACGATCAAACAATTTCCAAATTTCTGACGCTCGTGCTCAAAGAGGGAGATTTTGATTTTTACGATCCGAAAGAAATTGTTTACTGGCATTGCAGACGTACCGGGAAATCTTATGCCGCGGCAGAAAAATTGCTGGAAGAATATGCAGCTGAGCCTTCCGATACATCTGTACGGAAAGATCATATGTGGGAGGCCATGCAGAATACACCGAAACTGTATGTAAGCACGGAAGACGGACTGAAAAAATATCTGCATTATATTAAAAATTTAAATATTGCAGATAAACGTGAAAACAGAGCAAGACAGGTATTTGAGCGTCTGTATGAGAGAGCAAAAGAGGCCATTGCAAAACATATGAACCGTTATCCGGATGAGAAAGAAGTTGAGCCAAGAAGATTTACAGCAGGAGATATCAGTGCCGGAAAGATAGAAAGTGTGCTGTACACCGAAGTTCCGGTAACAAAAAACGGCAACATGAAATCATTTGCCTGCCTGAAAAAACAGTTTTCCGGAAAACGTCTGAGTCGCGAACGGATCAGCAAAGTTCTAGCCGGAAAACCGGTGGAGCGTTTTGATCTGATTACGCTGATCTTTCTGATCTATGCATTAGATGATGAAAAACTTGAATCAGGAGCCGGACCGCGTTTTTCAGCATTTGTGGAAGAAACAAACGAACTGCTTATGGAGGCGGATATGATGGAACTCTATCCGGTCAATCCATATGAAGCATTTATTCTGATGTGTGTCGTTTCAGAGGATCTTATCGATACTTTTGCATTGGTATGGAAGAAATCATATGAAGAATAATAATAGAATTTCCGTAAAAGCAGTGTGTGCGAGTATTACAGGAGCACTTATGGAACGGAATGAAGATAATTTCTGCTTTAATGGAATAGGTATGCCGGAAGTACATGATGATCTGGAAGAAAATTTAACAGCAGAAGTCGGCGGTCAGTGGGTCGCAGTATTTGACGGGATCGGCGGTCTGCCACGTGGAGAAGAGGCTTCTTATCTGGCTGCCAAAACGCTGCTGGACGAAGAACGGTCATGGACGGAGCAGGACGAGCAGAATTACGAAACCATTCTGCTGCAAATGCTGAAAAAAATAAATGACAATATCACAAGCTGGAGAAAAGACCGGAAGATCACAAAAATGGGAACAACGATGTCTGCATTGAAGTTTGGGCAGGAAGCAATCTACGGATTGTCGATCGGAGATTCCCGTATTTACCGCATGCATGATGGAAAACTGGAACAGCTGTCAACAGATCATACCTTTCGCCGGCCCGGCCATATGAAAAGTGCTCTGACTGAGTATCTCGGAAAAGAACATCAGGCAGAATTTCCGGAGAACAGTTTTTTCTGTGTGCCTTATGAAAAGGGCGACAGGTATCTGATCTGCTCAGACGGACTGACAGACATGCTGGAAGAATCCAAGATCAAAAGCCGGATGGAACAGCCGGTTGAAGAGGCCGTGACATCTTTGATCGAGGAGACAATCCGTATGGGAGCAGATGACAACACAACCATTATTTTGGCAGAGGTAGAGAGCGAAACGGATGAGGTACAGAATGGCTCTGATGCGATGCAGAGTGAGTCAGATGCGGTCATGGGCAAACAGATCGAGTATATACAGGACGGAGCAGAGATCACAAGCGAAGAGTGGATCATGCAGCTGCAGCAGGAGAAATACCGCTCCTTTGGTTTTGAATACAAAAACTGGAAGAATGAAAATCTGATTTTCTACCGGACGGATCAGGATACAAACGAAAAACACTATTACAGCAATTTTGTCGGCATTGTAAGATGGGCGGATAAAATGCTGCTGTCACTTCCAAAATCTGTGAAACTGGATCAGAGCGAAGGCTATCTGAAAAAACTGGAAATGCTGAAGGTTTATGCAAAGCTTCTGGATCTTTATTTGGCGGATGTATGGGAAGCGGCAGAACGAGATCAGAAATGCAAACCGAAAAAAACTCCATGGAATATGGTCAGTCAGAGTGTAGAACAGTGGTGTGCACAGACAGAAAAAGAGCAGGCAGATACCGCAGAAGTGCAGATCATCGCTGCGGTGAAATTTGAGAAAGTATACGAGTGGCTTCTTGGTTGGCTGTATGGCAACCAGATCAGCCTTTTCGGCGAGAAAGTATTTTTTGAAAGCAAAATCCTGGATCAGAAAGAGATCAACATCAATGAATGTCAAAATAATGTCTATTCCTGGAAGGTGTATGGAAAAAGCGGAAACGGCATTCAGGACAGGACGCCGGTCTTTAAAAATCAGGAAAAAAAGAATATCCCGGATATCGTGATCGAGATGGATAAAGAAGACTCGGAACTGAAAAATATCTGCTGTATTCTGGATGCAAAATATTGCGGCTGGGATGGAGAATCTTATATTTTGCCGGGAAACGCAGATATATATAAACAGTTCTTTTATCAGGAACAGTTTGTGAAGCTCTATTCGAAGCAAGCACCGGAAAAAGAAGTGAAGATTTATAACGCCCTGATTTTCCCGGATTATATGGGGGATACTGTTCGGACAAACAAAAACAAAGAAGGGATCTTAAGACTCTGTGCAGTAGCAGCCTTTGATCTTCACAAAGACCGTACCATTGGTATCTGGCAGGTAAACCTGCAGAAACTGATTGAAGGACGTATCAGTTCCGATGAAGAGGTGCAAAAACGGATGAAGAAAAACTGCCGGGGCATTACGGAATCCTTGATAAAAACCGGCAAAGACTTCCTGCCGATGAGAACAAAATAAAATCCGTACCATTGAAATTACAGCCTTCGTGCGTCTGTGCGGTATGATAGGACCAGATCAAGACAAGAAAAGAAAAAACAACAGATGGCATACTTGAGAAGGAGGATGCACGATGAGAGAACAACAGGCAAAAGACTTCTGGTCCGTTTATTTAAAACTTATTTTAAGAAAAGGTCAGGAAACGACCATTGTCAATCCGTTTGAAGAATTTCGCGATTCGGTCGCTAAAGGCGGGTACGAAAGCGTCAGCGATGAAGAATATGCGAATATCTATGATCAGGTGGAAGAACTTTCCGTATTCTGGCAGCAGCGTCCAAAAGACAGTGTCGCACATATTGTTATCGAGGCACTCTCAAGGACACATCTGTACGAGGATGAAATCCAGGATATCGCCGATATTCTCGCAGAGGCATCGGAAAGAACCAACTACACCCAGCAGATGCTGCAGGAAATGGGAGCAGAGGAAGCCGAAAAGAGGATGGCAGATCGAAAAAAAGCAAAACTTCCGCCGGTGCCGCCGGATTATCCGGAAAAAGAATGGATCGAAGCGGAATACGGTTTCGAAGGTGTCTACGAAGAAACACCATTCGATGACACAGACTACAGCTGGACACCAAAGCTGATCTATCAGTATCTTGGCGAACACGTTTACGGTCAGGAAGAGGCAAAACGCGGAGCAGCGATGCTGGTTTACAATCATCTGCAGGGTCATCGCCGCAATATGCTTGTGGCCGGACCGACCGGATGCGGCAAAACCGAGATCTGGCGTACCCTGCAGAAAAAGTTCTCTTTCATCAAGATCATCAACGGACCGCAGCTGTCGTGTGACGGCTGGAAAGGAAGCTATCACGTCAAGGATATTTTCCTCGAAGAGAAACCGCAGATGCGGGAGCATATGATCGTTGTGGTTGATGAAGCGGACAAACTGTTTGAGCCGATGGTCGGCTCCGGCGGAACGGACTTTTCCAGAAGCATTCAGAATGAGTTTCTGAAACTGATCGACGGAGATCAGGTAACGTTCGTGAACGAGGACAACCGAAAAGATCCACAGACGGCAAAGATCGACTGCCGTAATATTTCCTTTGTCTTCTGCGGAAGTTTCGAAATGCTTCGAAACAATAAAGAAGACAGATCTTCTGCGATCGGATTTTCCAGCAGCACAGAAACGGCAGATCTGACTTCTGAAGTCACCGAAGAAGATCTGGTGCTGTACGGAAACATCCGCCGTGAGATTGCCGGCCGCATCGATAAGATCGTGATGCTGCAGCCTCTTGGTGCAGATGACTTCGATCAGATCATGCAGAGCAAAAACAAGATTTCTCCGGTCAGTCAGATTGCCGGACAGTACGGCATCGAAATTTCTCTGGATGAGAAAACAAGGCGGATGCTGGCGGAAGAGGCCAGTGAAAGCCAGCTCGGCTGCCGCTACATCCGCTCCAAAATCCAGGGAATGCTGGATGATCAGATCTTTGAAGATCCGTATCAGAAAAAGTTCCGGCTGTCGATGGCATAAAATGGTAGATTTTTATCTCAGTCGAGAAGACTCCCACTTCTGCAAGTGGTGAGTAATAACAAGTCTTTCTCAGTGGGAGTACAATCTCCGACTGAGATAAACGCTCCGCGAGGGCACACATTGTCCAGTGGACAATGGTTTTGTGCCGACCGGAACGAAGTGTAGGATGTGCAGTGATTCTGAGAAGAATATGTCAGCTTTCGCTGACCAGAATCACGCACCAAGTCTCACGTGCGTTCGACTTGAATTACCAAGATGCCAGATATCGTGGTCATACTCAGCAATGGTGCGGTCGGAGGAGAACAGACCGGCTTTGGCAATGTTCACCAGACATTTGCGTCTCCATCTCATCGGATCGCAGGTATAATCACTGAGAGCCTGTCCTTTGCGTACAACGTATGCGTTGAAGTCCGGCAGGGTCTGGAACCAGTCCTTGTGGATCAGCTCATGATGCAGACGGTTCAGGCTTTCAGAATGACCGGCTGCCAGCATTTCCGGACCGTTGAGGAAATCAATGGCACGGCGGATGTTGGCATCGTTTTCATACCACTGAGCGGCAACGTTGTAGTTCTCAATGAATACGATCTGCAGCCATATAGAAAGAAACCGTCTGCTGCGGCTGGCATATTCCCGCAGTGATATCGGCCACAACGAAGCGTTTCTGAGATTCTGCGAGAAAAATCAGTGGTGGCTGGATGATTTTGCACTGTTCATGGCAGTGAAGGATCGTTTTGAAGGCAGACCATGGATCGAGTGGGCGGAAGATATCCGTCTGCGGTGGCAGAATGCAATGGATTACTATCGCCGGGAACTGTATTATGAAGTGGAGTATTATAAATATCTTCAGTTCAAGTTTGATGAACAATGGAGCAAACTGAAAACTTATGCAAACAGCAAAGGAATACAGATCATTGGAGATATTCCGATCTATGTAGCATTGGATTCTGCGGACGCATGGGCAAATCCTGGTCTGTTTCAGCTGGATGAGGAGAACATTCCAACTGCAGTGGCAGGTGTTCCGCCAGACGGATTTTCAGCAACCGGTCAGCTCTGGGGTAATCCGCTCTATCGCTGGGAAGTGCACCGCAATACCGGTTATCAGTGGTGGATCACTCGCCTGTGGTACTGCTTTGAACTGTATGATGTGGTACGTATCGATCACTTCCGTGGGTTTGATGAGTATTTTTCAATTCCTTATGGCAGTGAAACAGCTGCATCAGGACACTGGGAAAAAGGACCGGGCATTGAACTGTTCCGTGCGGTGGAGCAGGCATTGGGCAAACGGGAAATCATTGCGGAAGACCTTGGCTATATGAGCGACACCGTGCGTAAGCTGGTGCGTGATTATCTGTACGACTATGCCACCCCGGAAGAACAGCTCTATAAGAGCATGATCGCACTGGTTCTGCGAAGTGCGGCTGCCACCTGCATCATTCCGATGCAGGACTGGCTGGGACTGGACAATTCCGCCCGCATTAACAAACCTTCTACGGTTGGTGAAAACTGGAGATGGCGTCTGAAAAAGACGCAGCTGACCAAAAGGCTTCAAAAAGAAATCTGCCGTATGACTACCCGATATGGTCGTATGAACTGGGAATAGCACTTCCGCATCAGATGGAACAGCATATCGTGTGCAGGATCTGATTTATATCGATATAACCAAAAGGTTTATATTGCATAACAAAGCGAGACTTCAAAAGGAGTCTCGTTTTGTTATTTCAGCAAAGCGTTAACAAAGCCGGAAAAAGTCGGTGGATGCCCGTCTATCCCCCGAATAAGGATGCGAAAGTGAAAAAAGTGGGAAAAAGTACAGAAATATCGTACAAAAAGAAAGGAAAAAGATAACCAGACGGGGGGCTTGTGGGGAAGAAAGAAACAGATTATGATAAATGCACTGCGAAAAAGAGCAGTCCGTTCGACTTGAATCAAAAGCGGCGGCTCTTTTCAAAACAAAAGGAAGCAGAACAGCGGAAAGGGGAAATAGATGAAAAAGAAAGTGATTGCATTGCTGCTTGCAGCGGCCATGGCAATGTCTCTGACAGCCTGTGGGGATACATCCAAAACAGGAAGTACTGCAGAAGAGACGGCAAAACAGGAGGAAACAACGAAGGAATCAGAAAATACAGAAAAAGCCGAAGAATCAACGCTGGTATATGGATCCGGTGATTACACAAGAATCAATCCGGCGATGGATGAACACTGTGAGATTAATGTGTTGTTATTTAGCGGTCTGACGGCTCATGATGCAGATGACCAGGTGATTCCGGGTCTTGCAGAAAAATGGGAATATGATGAGGACAGCTGTACTTATACGTTCCATATCCGTGACGGGATCAAATGGCATGACGGGGAAGCTTTTACTGCAGATGATGTAAAATTTACCATCGAGGCTATTATGGATCCGGAGAATGGATCAGAAAATGCACCAAACTATGAAGATGTTCAGGAAATAAAAGTAATGGATGACCAGACGATTGCCTTTAAACTGGCAGAACCAAATGTGGCATTTCTGGAATATATGACGATAGCGATTTTGCCAAAGCATCTTCTGGAAGGGGAAGATATGCAGGAATCAGACTTTTTCCGGCATCCTGTAGGTACAGGCCCTTATAAACTGGAAAGCTGGGATGCAGGGCAGTCTATTGTAATGACAAAAAATGAAGATTACTATCTTGGCAGTCCCAAAATCGATAAGGTGATTTTTAAAATTGTAGAGGACGATAATACACAGGCAGTCCAGTTGCAGTCCGGTGAGATTGATATGGCTTTGCTGGATCCGAAAAATGCAGAGAATTTCAAAAATATGGATGGATACAGCTGTTACGATATGACTACTTCCGATTATCGTGGTATTATGTTTAATTTCGCAAATGATTACTGGAAGGAAAACAAAGATCTTATTCCGGCAATCTGTTATGCAATTGACCGCCAGGCAATTATAGATGCAGTACTTCTTGGACAGGGAATGCCGGCTTATGGTCCGTTACAGAGAAATATATATAACAATGAAAAGGCAGAGCATTATGATTATAATCCGGAAAAAGCCAGAAAGATCCTTGAAGATGCAGGATGCAAGATGGGAAAAAATGGCTTTTATGAAAGAAACGGGGAAGAAATCGGTTTCGTCCTCAGCGTTATGTCCGGAGAGCAGGACCGAATTGATATCGCACAGGCAGCAGCTCAGCAGTTACAGGAAATAGGCATTAACTGTACGGTAGATATTCCGGCACAGATTGACTGGGGCGGACAGATGGCATGTCTGATCGGCTGGGGAAGCCCGTTTGATGCAGACGATCATACCTATAAAGTTTTTGGCACAGATAAGGGTGCAAATTATTCTTCCTACTCTAATGAGAAAGTGGATGAATATCTGACTCTGGCAAGACAGTATGAAGATCAGGAAACCCGTGCAAAATATTATGATCTTTTCCAGGAAGAGCTGCTGCAGGATCCGCCATATGCATTTATCTGCTATATTGATGCTAATTATGTGGCAGATTCAGATATACAGGGAATCTCTGAAAATACGGTTCTTGGACATCATGGAGTAGGTATCTTCTGGAATATTCAGGATTGGGAAATAGTACAAGAATAAAAGAGAGCTGCAAAGAGACTGGGAACAGTCTCTTTATGCAGTTATAAGAGGTTCATTATGAGAGAGTTACTGAAGACAGAGCATTTATCAGTAAGTTTTTTTACAAAATCCGGTGAAGTGGAGGCAGTTCGAGATGTCAGCCTGACCGTAGAGGAAGGGGAAGTCCTGGCTATAGTAGGAGAATCCGGATGTGGGAAAAGTGCATTATGTAAAAGCATTATGAAATTGCTTCCGAAGACGGCAAAAATTAAATCCGGGAAGATCCTGGCAGATGGCATAGATATCACGGATTATACGCAGAGAAATATGTCACGGCTGCGGGGAGACCTTTTTTCCATGATATTTCAGGATCCGATGACATCCCTCAATCCGACAATGACCATCGGGAAACAGATCGAAGAAGCTGTGCGGATCCATAATAAAAAAGTGCCAAAAAAACAGGTGAAAGAGAAAGTTCTTGAGTTGATGCAGCTGGTGGAAATTGATGAGCCGGAAGTGAGAATTTCGCAGTATCCACATGAATTTTCAGGTGGAATGCGTCAGAGGGCAGTCATGGCAATCGCACTTGCAGGCAATCCCAAAATTCTGTTTGCGGATGAGCCGACCACGGCACTGGATGTGACGATTCAGGCTCAGATTCTTGATGTTTTTCGGAGAATCCAGAAAAAACTCGGGATGGCAACCGTTTTTATCAGCCATGATCTTGGGGTTGTAGCAGGGGTGGCAGATCGTGTAGCGGTTATGTATGCAGGAAAAATTGTGGAAATCGGAACAGCGGAAGAGATTTTTTATGATCCAAGGCATCCGTATACATGGGGGCTGCTGCAGTCTCTTCCGATTTTGTCCAGGGGGAAAGAATGGCTTCCGACATTACCGGGAATGCCTCCAACCCTGATCCATCCGCCAAAAGGTGATGCATTTGCAGAGAGAAATGCGTATGCGATGAGGATAGATTATGAAAAAGAGCCGCCCATGTTTCAGGTTACGGACACGCACTATGCAGCTACCTGGCTGCTGGATGAACGAGCTCCGGAAGTAAAGGCTCCGATTGGAGAACGAAGATATGGAAAATAACAGTTTACTGGATGTGCAGCATCTTTCGCATATGTTTCACCTGAAGAGAAAAATGACAGTAAAAGCGATAGATGATGTATCTTTTCAAATAAAAAAAGGGGAAATTTACGGACTGGTAGGGGAATCTGGATCAGGAAAATCTACAGTGGCACGCTGTATTATGAATATATATAAACCTTCTGAAGGAGAAATATTTTACAAGGGGATCCCAATCTGTAAAAACAAAGAGTTTCGAAAAAATCGGAAAATGCTGCAGATGACACGGCAAATGATTTTTCAGGATTCCGCATCCAGTCTGAATCCGAGAATGAAAATCGAGGATATTGTAGCAGAACCACTGCGTATTTATTCAGGAAAGGGCAGGCCAGGTAAAAAAGAGATAGAAAAACAGTTAGAGCTTGTTGGACTGGATCGCAGTTATATGGAAAAATATCCCTGTGAATTATCCGGTGGACAGCGGCAGAGAGTAGCGATTGCACGGGCACTCTCCACAAAACCGGAGCTGATCGTGGCAGATGAACCGATTGCATCGCTTGATGTGTCCATTCAGGCACAGATGGTAAATCTGTTTCGGAAATTACAGAAAGAACAGGGTTTTTCATTTCTTTTTATTGCTCATGATCTTTCAATGGTGGAGTTTCTGTGTGACAGGACAGGTGTTATGTATCACGGGAAACTGGTGGAGGAAGGGAGAACAAAAGATATTTTCGCCCATCCGGAACATGAATATACCAAAGCACTGTTAGCGGCAGTCCCAATACCGGATCCACGAATAGAAAGACAGAAAGGTGAAGTGTTATGAGAGGCGAACGAATGCTGTATTATGGAAAAAAACTGGTGATTTTTATGATCAGTGTAGGACTGCTCTCTCTTGTGACATTTTATGTTTCCAGACTTGCACCGGGAGATCCACTGTTTTCTTACTACGGAGAACGAGTGGAAAAGATGAGTCCTGAAGAAAGAGAGTGGGCAGAAGAAAAACTTGGTCTGAATGATAAAATTTCTGTACAGTATAGCAGGTGGATTCATCAGGTCTTTCATGGAAATTTCGGACGTTCTTATAAATATAAGATGGATGTACTGGATGTGCTGAAAAGCAGACTTGGTAATACCCTGCTTCTTGGCGGTACTGGCTTTTTGATTATATTTGCAGGTGCATTGCTGCTTGGAGTCATATGTGCATGGAAAGAAGGCGGATGGCTGGATAAAATCATCTGTAAAGCAGGGACGATCATAAGCTGTGTCCCAGAGTTCTGGCTGGCACTGGTGCTGATTCTTGTATTTTCTGTTTCGCTACGATGGCTGCCAAGTTCCGGGGCATATGCAGTCGGGCAGGAAAAAAACATTTCCGACCGAATCTTACATATGATACTGCCGTTGACTGTAATCGTGACAGAACATCTCTGGTATTATGGCTACATGGTCCGGAATAAAATGCTGGATGAAATCCGTGCAGATTATGTGCTGATGGCAAAAGCAAAAGGAATAAAAAAATCCCGTATTATGCTGGTACATTGTATGAGAAATATCATGCCATCATATCTGAGCATTATGGCGATTTCGGTAACGCATATCATGGGAGGAACTTATGTGGCAGAGACTGTTTTTTCTTATCCCGGAATAGGGACACTGGCATATGAAAGTGCCCGTTATAAAGACTATAATTTACTGATGATCATCAGTCTGATGTCAGGGATCATAATCATTGCCTGTAATATGGCTGCACAGATTCTTAATGAGAGGATCGATCCGAGAATGCGTATCAGCAGGCAGTCGGAAATGCAGGAGGTGGATAACTATGAGTGAACTGTTTGAAATTGTTGGAGTAAAACCAGAGCTTGCAGAACAGCAGGTACAGAAAAAAGCAAACAGATGGTATGATACGATTCCATGGCTGTCTGTCATCATTTTGATACTGATCGTGGGTGGCTGTCTGTTCTGCAATCGAATCATGACAAAAGATCCGTCTTACATGGATCTGAAAAATTATACAATTGCTCCATGTAAAGAATTTTTGTTTGGAACAGATACTATGGGGCGTGATATTTTTTCCATGATCTGGTACGGCGGACGACAGTCTCTGTTTATCGGAATTGCAGCAACTGTGATATCTACCGGTATTGCAATCGTATTTGGTACGGTAAGCGGCATGGCACCGGATTGGCTGGATATGCTGCTCATGAGGGCAACAGAGATTCTGCTGAGCATTCCGAATCTTCTGACGGTTATTTTTCTGCAGGCCATTCTTGGAAAGGCAAATGTATTCAGTCTGTCTTTTGTGATAGGGATTACGAGTTGGATGAGTATAGCTAAAATTATCAGAACAGAAGTGCGGCAGCTGCGAAACAATGAATATGTAATTGCGGCCAGGTGCATGGGGGGAGGATTTTTTTATATTCTTTATAAACATCTTGCACCCAATTTTTTATCTTCCATCATGTTTATGGTTGTCATGAATATCCGAAGTGCTATTGTGGAAGAGTCAACATTAAGTTTCATCGGGATAGGACTTCCGCTGGAAGTTATTTCATGGGGAAGTATGCTGTCACTATCAGAAAAAGCACTGCTTACAGGTGCCTGGTGGATTATCCTGATTCCCGGTGTTTTTCTTGTTGTGACACTATTGTGCATTACCAGTATTGGAGACTGTATCAGAAAAAAATTAAATAAACAGGAAAGTAATTTATAAACGATGGGAGTGCTGCACTTGCTCATAATTATAAAACAACGATAAAAAAAGCTACAACAGCAAAGCAGATTCAATACAGCGTTTCTTCAAAGTTTAAAAACGCAAAGAGTATGACAATACCAACGAGTAAAAACACAAAGAAAAAATTTCAAAGCTGAAAGGCAGATCAGAAGAAGTCTGATTATATGCAAATGTATAGAAATAATGCCCCAAAAAAGCAGATGCATTTTTAGTAAAAACCACTTTTGAAATAAAAATGGAATAGTTTTATAATGAAATTATAGCGAATAGTGTAAGGATGTGGGAAAGAATCATAGGATACTGTTTGCGTTTATAAAATTAATTCCAGGAGGAACCATATATGCATGAATATGAAATCTTTATTGAAGAAATAAATCCGTGTGGCGGAGAAAAATACAGTAAAAAAACATTGATTGAGGCAGAAGCAGCCAGCCCGGAAGCTTATGTAAAAGAAAACGGAAGATTTCCGGTTCTTGAATCTACAAGCAATGAGCACGGAGATATTGTAATAGTAACAGGAGATAATCAAGGTTCTTTTGTACGCTATACTTTTACGGAATAAGAGTGCAAATCAGTAAGGAGAGAATTTCGTGAAATATGAAATCGGAGACTTTGTCAGTAAACCAGTTACGGGAATTTGTAAAACGATTATTGATTATATTAACCAAAGCAGATCGGGAGCTTAAAGGAATATGAGGGCGTGAATCCATTGACGGATTCATGCCCTTTAATTCATGATTTTGAAATTTTGAAATTGTTGTGAAGCAAGAAAAATTTTGTTTGACTTTTTGAAAAAGAGACAATATAATTACAGCAAACGAGTAGCAAGTAAGCGTAAATCCAGTTTACCAGCTGCTCGTTTTTTTTGTTAAAGTATTATACTTGCCATAAAAAAGTGTGTAGCCTGTCAGCGTAAGTCCAGCTTATAAGACAGGGTGTACACTTTTTTATTCCAGAAAGAAAGGAGTTAAAACAAAATGGCAGAAAGCAACAAGATGAAAGATATGCCGGTGAATAAACTGATGATCCAGATGGGAATTCCAATGATCTTATCCATGGCATTGCAGGCAGTCTATAATATTGTAGACAGTGCATTTGTAGGAAATATGAAAGTGGGCAGTGAAGCAGCATTAAATGCCCTTACACTGGTATTCCCGGTTCAGATGCTTATGGTGGCAGTTGGAATCGGAACAGGTGTAGGAACGAATGCACTTCTTGCAAGGACACTTGGACAGGGAAACCGTAAAAAAGCTGCAAAGGTAGCGGGAAACAGTCTGTTCCTGGGAGTAATCATTTATGTGATATGTTTATTGTTTGGTATCTTTGGGGTGAGAGCATATATTTCATCACAGACAGTAGATGTCGAAGTACTTGAGATGGGAGTCAGTTATCTTAGAATATGCTGCGTAATTTCTTTTGGAATTATCTTTTTTTCATTATTTGAAAAGCTATTACAGGCAACAGGCCGCTCTCTTTATTCTACAATCGGCCAGGTGGTCGGTGCAGTTGTAAATATCATCCTTGATCCGATTATGATATATGGAATTGGTCCTTGTCCCGAAATGGGAGTAAAAGGTGCAGCCTACGCAACAGTAATTGGTCAGGTGGCATCCGCAGTGTTACTGTTTATTTTCCATATGAAGCTGAATAAAGAATTTAAACATGATGTGAAATATATGAAGCCGGAAACTGGTATTATCAAAGAAATCTATGCAATCGGACTTCCGGCGATTATTGCACAGGCATTAATGTCTATTATGGTTTATGTGATGAATTTGATCCTGAAGTTCAATCCGTCAGCACAGACAGCCTATGGTTTGTTCTATAAGGTACAGCAGTTTGTTCTGTTCCTTGCATTTGGCCTGAGAGATGCGATCACTCCGATCCTTGCATTTGCTTATGGGATGAGGGATAAAAAGAGAATTCAGGATGGCATCAAATATGGCTTGATTTATACAATCGCACTGATGATTCTTGGAATTGCAATTACAGAGATTTTCCCGGGAGCGTTTGCAACGCTGTTTAATGCCGGACAGTCAAGAGAATATTTTATCGGTGCGATGAGAGTGATCTCTGTCAGTTTTCTGTTTGCCGGAATCAATGTTGCATATCAGGGTATTTACCAGGCATTGGATGGCGGTGTGGAATCGCTGGTTATTTCATTGTTGAGACAGCTTATTATTATCCTGCCGCTGGCTGGAATTTTTTCCCTGTTTGTCAGAAATGGTCAGATGGGAATTTCACTGATCTGGTGGGCATTTCCAGTCACTGAAATAATTTCATGTTTTGCAGGATATCTGTTCTTAAAGAAAATCAGAAAAAATAGAGTTGATGTTTTGAATTAAGGAGGAGCAGAGATGGCTAAAAGAATCATTACAATCAGCAGAGAATTTGGAAGCGGTGGACGTTTTATCGGAAAAGAAGTCGCAAAACAGCTTGGAATTGCTTATTATGATAAAAATATGATTAACGAGATTGCAGAAAAATCCGGATTATCGCCAGAATACATTCAGGAAAATGCGGAATTATCTCCCAGAAAAGGATTATTTGCATATGCATTTTCCGGACGTGACATCACTGGAAAATCAGTAGAAGATATGGTGTATGAGGCACAGAGAAAAGTCATTTTAGATCTGGCCCAAAAGGAGCCTTGTGTGATCGTTGGAAGAAATGCCGATTACATCCTGAAAGACAGAGAGGATGTCCTGAATGTATTTATCCATGGAGATATGCCGGAAAAAATACAGCGTATTAGTCGGTTATATCATGTCAGTGAGCAGGAAGCGGTTAAAATGATGGCAGATACAGATAAAAGGCGTATGACAAATTATAATTTTTATACGGAGCAGAAATGGGGAAAAGCCAGTAATTATACGTTGTGTCTGAACAGTTCACAGCTGGGATATGCCAGCTGCGAGAAGCTTATTATGGAATGCAGTGAATAATCAGCGATATTTTGAAGGCTTCACAAAATCTTCACAAAAAATTAGCACTCAAGTGTTGTTATTGTGACGTTGGTTTTGTCTAGTTTCATATAGTCCCGTAACGCCCTATTTACAAGGGATTCACGGATTTTGAAAATTTGTAGCTGTTCATCAAAAATTGTCATTTTTCAGAAATTTGGGGTCAAAATTGGCGTCAGATAGCACACCAGAGAGAAAAATTAAATATTTTATAGACTACGGAACGTACACTTTTGGCGTTCCTTTTCTATTTCCAGTCGTTCAGAAATGGACGGCTTTTTTCATACCCAAAATCGAAAGGAGAAAGAGAAAATATGAATAAGCTAGTAAAGCGATTGCTGACAGGAACGCTTGCTTTTGCAACCATTCTCACGGCATTACCAGTGACGGCGGTTCATGCTTCCGGCAATCAATACTGGACAGAATCAGCAGAACGTGTCGGCTACATTGAACACGTTATGAATGATGGTTCTATCAAATCTACATTCAATGAGGGACACATGAAAGTTGAGGGCGAAACTGCCTACTGCGTGGACATCAACACCAATTTCAAGAATGGATACAAAACACGTTCTGACGCAAGCACCCGTATGAATAGCGATCAGATTGCGGACGTTGCTCTTTCCTTAGAATACGTCAAGCAATATACCGCTTCTCATACGAACTTAAATTACAAACAGGGATACTTGCTGGAACAGTGTGTTGTCTGGCAGAGATTGAGTGAACAGCTCGGCTGGCAGTGCGATAACGTCAGAGCTTCCTATAATGAAATATCACAGGCAGCACAGAATGAAGTGTACGCTGGTGCGAAAGCATTTGTGAAAGCAAACAAAGGACGCTATGAATGTGGCGGTTACATCTACACTGGCGAAGGACAGGACATCGGACAGTTCTGGGCGAAGTTAAATGTGGGAAATGCAAAAGTCAAAAAGACTTCTTCCAATCCCACGGTTACAGATGGCAACGCCAAT
>NZ_WQNP01000166.1:1473-1862 GCF_018783905.1 Ruminococcus sp. MCC718 | reverse complement strand
TCTGATAAGAGCTGTAACAGCCAGCTTGCCACACTTACTGCCGATGGAAACGGCGATACCAAAGAAGTTGAGGTAAAAGCCGGAACAGTTTACATCAAAGAGCTTTCTGCTCCAAAGGGTTACAAGCTGGATTCTACTGTCCATGCCTTAAATGTGGAAGTTGGAAAAACAGCGACATTAACTGTTGCTGACACTCCAAAGGTCACAGAAACTTTGATTGATTTATTTAAAATCGACATGGAAACAGAAAAATCCACGCCACAGGGAACTGCTTCTTTAGAGGGTGCAGAGTTCACATGGAGCTATTATGACGGTTACTACAATGCAGACAATCTTCCTAAAAAGGCTACCCGTACATGGACAACGAAAACCGTTGCCGAAAAAGACAG
>NZ_WQNP01000166.1:0-1463 GCF_018783905.1 Ruminococcus sp. MCC718 | reverse complement strand
GACGGAACTATCCATTATGTATCCAGACTTGCCGACAGCTACAAAGTATCCGGCGACAGCTTCTATACACAGGACGGTAAAAATGTACTGCCACTTGGTACACTTACTGTCACAGAAACAAAAGCACCAAACGGTTATCTGTTAGATGGTGCATATATGCAGGCTGACGGAAGTTCCGAACAGATTAAGGGGACATACCTTACACAGATTTCCGAAGATGGCGAACTTGCTGTGCTTTCTGGAAGCAACCAGTATTCCGTATCTGACAAGGTTATCCGTGGCGGTGTGAAAATCCAGAAACGTGACCTTGAAACAAAGGATACCAAAGCACAGGGAAGTGCGACCTTACAGTACACAGAATTTAATATCATTTCCTTAAATGACAGTCCTATACTGGTTGAGGGAATATTATATAACAAGAATGAAACCGTAAAGAAAATTCAGACAGGCATTGACGGAATTGCTTCTACTTCTGCTGATTTACTCCCTTACGGAAATTACAGATTAGAAGAAAGCAAAGCACCAGAGGGCTATTTGACAGACGGTGCAAAAGCAATCGACTTTTCTATCACAAAAGATGGAAAAATCGTGGACTTGACCGATAAATCCCACTCTGTCTACAACCAGATTAAGCGTGGCGATATTGAGGGTGTAAAAATCGGTGCAGGTACACACAAACGTCTTGCAGGTGTTCCGTTTAGAATTATAAGCAAGACAACGGGAGAATCCCATATTGTAGTTACTGACAAAAACGGTCAGTTCTCCACTGCTTCAAGCTGGGCTTCCCACAAGGTCAATACCAATGCCGGAAAATCCAGTGAGGACGGTGTATGGTTTGGTACATCTGAACCAGACGACAGCAAAGGTGCATTACTCTATGATACCTATGTGATTGAGGAATTAAAGTGTGATTCCAACGCCGGATTTAAGCTGATTCCAGCCTTTGAGGTGGTCGTATCCAGAAATAAAGTGACCGTAGATTTAGGGACACTTACTGATGAATACGAAAAAGAAATCACAATCCATACCACAGCGACCGACAAGAAAACAGGCGAAAAAATGATTGTTGCCGGAAAGGACATCAAGATCGTGGACAAAGTCACACTTGATGGCTTGGAAGCTGGAACAAAATATAAACTTTCCGGCTGGCAGATGTTAAAGGAAGAAAACGCCGAACTTCTGATTGACGGGAAACGTGTAGACAGTAATTATACTTTCACTGCTGACAGTGAAAAAATGACGGTTGAGATTACTTACAGTTTTGACAGTTCAGCTCTTGGCGGTCAGAACCTTGTTACTTTTGAGGAATTGTACGATATAAGCAATCCGAAAGAGCCTGTCAAGGTTGCCGAACATAAAGACATCAACGATGATGGACAGACTGTTCTTATCACAGAACGTATCATCAAAATCCATACGACCGCTACGGACAAGAACGGCAAGAAAGAAATCGAAGCCGGAAA
>NZ_WQNP01000165.1:0-265 GCF_018783905.1 Ruminococcus sp. MCC718 | reverse complement strand
ATCTGTCGTTCCAAATCATCTTTTTGTTTATGGCTGGAAACGCGACAATATCCAATTGTAATGCGATTTTTAGGCTTTACATTTATTACTTGGTTGAGTTGCTCATCGGAATAATATCTATAGCCACTTACTGTAGTATGATGCGGATGAAGTTTTCCATTGGCATCCCAATTTCGTAATGTCTGAGCAGATACGCCTATAATTTTTGAAAATTCATGTATAGAATAATATTTACTCAAAGTATCAACTCCTTTCAATAATATTC
>NZ_WQNP01000026.1:0-1256 GCF_018783905.1 Ruminococcus sp. MCC718 | reverse complement strand
ACCTGATCCCAGTTCCGATATCTCTGTGTCCATTTCCTGACTACGTTTTCGCTGGCAAGATACAGCATCTTTTCCAGTGCTGTATCGCTTGGAAATACACTCTTGGTTTTTGTGACTTTCCGGTATTGACGGTTCAATCCCTCTATGATGTTAGTTGTGTACATAATACGTCTGATATTATTTGAAAACTGGAAAAAGGAACTTACATCTTCCCAATTATTTTCCCAGTTGCTGATAGCATAGGGATATTTCTTTCCCCATTTCTCCTTAATGTTCTCCAGTTCAGATAAAGCTGCTGTTTCATTCGGAGCATTATATACTGCTTTGAAATCTGAGGAAAACTTTTTCAGATCATTATAGTTCACATATTTGAAAGAATTACGCAGCATATGGATGACGCATCTCTGGATCTCTGCCTGCGGATAGACTGCCTGTATAGCTTCTTTAAAGCCGGGAAGCCCATCTACACAGAAGAAAAGGACATCCTTTACTCCGCGGTTCTTCAGATCATTGAGCATTCCAAGCCAGAACTTGCTGGTTTCATTAGCTCCTACTGTGATGCTGAGGATATCTTTGTACCCTTCCACTGTAACACCAAGAACAACATAAGCAGCACGGCTTAAGATCCTGCCATCCTCCCGGACTTTGTAATGAATACAGTCCATAAAGACAAACGGATAAACCGGATTCAAAGGACGTGACTGCCACTCCTTGACCTGAGGAAGGATCTTATCAGTGATCTTGCTGACCATTTCTGCCGATAATTCAATTCCATAAAGATCCTGAAGCTGGTCATGAATGTCACGTGTACTCATACCACGTGCATATAAAGAGATCACTTTTTCTTCAATTCCAGAAATATCCCTCTGATATTTAGGAATCAGCTTCGGTTCAAACTCCCCATTGCGGTCTCTTGGTACATCAATTTGGAATTCACCGTACTGGCTTTTTAAGTTCTTTGTGAAATGACCATTTCTTTTGTTGTCTGTCTGCAGATCTCCCTTATGATTTTTTTCATAACCGAGAGTTGCATCCAACTCTGCCTCCATCAGCTCCTGCAGGATATCTTTGAAACTGTCTTTCAGAAGCGTGTATACATCTGCAACGCTACTAATGTTGTTTTCTGAGATAATCTGTCGAATTTGTTCCTTTGCAACTGCCATAAAAATACTCCTTTTCGATAAGAATTGTCATATCTAAATTCTTACCAAAAAGGAGCCATTTTTTACCAGAAACACAAACTATTTTACACTACC
>NZ_WQNP01000164.1:84509-130933 GCF_018783905.1 Ruminococcus sp. MCC718 | reverse complement strand
AAGTAGCTGCATAGCCGAAAGGCAAGCAGTATTGGTGTCATGGACGCACCCTGAAAAAAGACGGTATCCCGCCAGATTTCGGATGCTCTGGTAACTCAGTTACCGAGTAGTTCACATTAAGAATGAAGTATGTAAAGTGTCGCAATAACGCCAGAAATGCAATTATAATAAAGGCAAACGAATATCAAACGTTCATCGATGTGATATTAAGACACACGGAGATTGTTTGCTTTACCGTTTGTCCATATCTGGATCATGTAGATGAATTGAGAGAAGATATTCGATACAAACAGATCATGGGTTCTTATATAGATTCGGAATTTACAGAATCTATACATACAGAAAATTGTAAAGAGAGTCTGGTTTATTTTAAAGCGGACTACTATGTCAGAGAATTTCTGAAAGAGAAAAAGGATCTGTTTGATTTTGGGGATGAGAATGCATCTGTTAATCTTGAAGATGTTGTGTTTATTGGGAAAAAGGGCATCATCTGTGATACGATAACGCATGAAAAGTATTGTGCGGTTTCAGATGAGCTGTTGCACGAGATAAAGAAAAATAGAAAATACTGATTTATTTTAGTCTGAGAAAACGTCCATTTCTATGAAAAGTGGTGAGCAGCAAATTTGTACTGGTGGGGGATCTTAGGCAGATTGCAGAAGTGCACACTATATATTACGCAATATATAGTGTGCACCTCGCAGCAAAATGCCGGAGATATCCTTGAATATCAGATTTCTCAGATTTCCCAGCGTCCGGATGCTCCGCAAGGCAGCACCAGTCCATTGCCGGAAACAGGAAGTCCGACTTCCTGGGAATCTACATGTCCGTGAAAAGCGGCAAGTTCAGTTGCCAGCATGTAGGTGAGGACGGCAGGAGCCAGTCCGGTGGTATAGGAATTTACAAGAAAGAAAAGCGGTTTGTCGCTTAAAAGCTTTGCACAGAGCTTGATGAGCGGATGAATCGCTTCTTCTATTTTCCAGATTTCTCCTTTTGGTCCGCGACCGTAAGAAGGCGGGTCCATGATGATGGCGTCGTAATGATTGCCGCGGCGGATTTCACGCTCTACGAATTTTACACAGTCATCGACGATCCAGCGGATCGGTGCATCTCCAAGTCCGGAAGAACGTGCATTTTCTTTTGCCCAGGTAACCATTCCTTTGGAGGCATCTACGTGTGTAACGCTTGCTCCGGCAGCGGCAGCGGCCAGGGTAGCTCCACCGGTGTAGGCAAAGAGGTTCAGAACCTTGATCGGGCGTCCGGCTTTTTTGATCTTTTCAGAGAACCAGTCCCAGTTAGTAGCCTGTTCCGGGAACAGACCGGTATGTTTGAAACTGAAAGGTTTTAACTGAAAGGTCAGCCCCAGTTTCTGATAGTGAATACTCCACTGTTCCGGGAGATCAAAAAATTCCCACTCACCGCCGCCGCGTTTGCTGCGATGATAGTGTGCATTCGGGCGTTTCCAGCCTCTCAGTGTTTTCGGAGTATCCCAGATAACCTGCGGGTCCGGACGAACCAGAGTATAATCTCCCCAGCGTTCCAGTTTTTCTCCTTTGGAAGTGTCAAGCACTTCGTAATCTTTCCAGTTTTCAGCAATCCACATAATAATGTCCTTTCGTGTGTTTGTTTATTTTTTGATTCTTCTTCAGACCTCTTTGGAACGGAACCAGTAAGTATAAAAATCCTCAAATCCAAGGGATGTATACAGATTTTTAGCGGCAGTATTTCCTTTCACAACCTGAAGGTAAGCGTGTGTCGCACCTTTTTTCTGAGCCTCGGTCAGGATCGAACTGCAGATCGCACGTGCGAAATGCTTTCTGCGGCAGCTTGCATCGACATAGATCGCATACAGTCCGATGTGTCCGCGGTCGAGAATACCAAGACCTGAGGCAACCATGCGGCCTTCGATTTCAATACAGGCGACGATCGTCTCTTTCGGGATCGCTTTGAACATCGATGGTACAATGCGGCGAAGCGTCGGTCTGGTCGTGCCATTCAGACGAAACAGCGACTCAATCCACTCGTCCGTGATCCGGTCGCGGAGCTGGACAGCGATATGTCCCGGATAAAAAACAGAAGAAGGTAGATTTGAATTCCTTCCATAATATTCATATTCTACGGATTCTGCCGGATAAGGATGAAAATTTGTCATCGGCATCGTCATAACCTCTGTGGTATGGCGGATCTCATAACCTTTTTCTTCCAGAAGCTTATCAAAAGACGGATCCAGAAGCGGATTGATCTTAAAATTAGAAGGTGTGTGGTAATTGCGGTACTGAGCTTCGCAGTAAGCGATTTTCTCCTCGATCGGGATCAGAGAATCACCAACCTGTTCCACACTGTTGGTACGGTAAGTATAATTATGAGAAAACCGGATCAGCCAGCCGTCATAAAGCTCAATCTTGTGGGACGGCCAGGCGTTCAGTGAGATTTCCTCGATCAGTTTCATATAAGCAGCGTCTTTTTGCATAAAAATTGCTCCTTTGTAAATTAGGTAACGGGTATCGATAAACCCGGCATTCTTAGTATAGCGACTCAAGATGAGAAAATCAAGCAAGTTCTGCTTTAAGTCGAACACAGGTGAGGCTTGACCATGGTACTTTGATTTGCTAAAGTATATATGTGATGTCAGAAACGGAAAAATCTGTCTCTGGCATGATAGCTGAGATTACTTTATCTAACAAAGTAACTTGTACAATTTGGCATTATCAGAAACAGAAGTTCTGGATTTACAGGAGGCGAAAAGCGATGAAACTTGGATTTATCGGCTGCGGAAATATGGCGAAAGCCATGCTTGGCGGCATTTTAAAAAATGAGATCTGTGCAAAAGAAGATGTGATCGCGACGGCAAAGAGTGAGGCGAGCAGAGGAAATGCCAGAAATACTTATGGAATTCAGGTAACAGCAGATAATATAGAAGCAGCGAAAAGTGCGGATGTGCTGGTGCTGGCAGTAAAACCGATTTTTTATGAAGAAGTGATCCGTGAGATTAAAGATGCAGTGGATGAAAAGAAAATTATCATTTCCATTGCACCGGGAAAAACACTGGCATGGCTGGAAGAGCAGTTTGGCAAAAAAGTAAAGCTGGTAAGATGCATGCCGAATACACCGGCCCTGGTCGGGGAAGGCATGACCGGCGTGTGCTGCAACGAAGAAGTGTCAGACGCAGAGATGCAGGATGTGCTGAAAATCCTTGAGAGCTGTGGAAAAGCAGAAATGCTTCCGGAGCGTCTGATCGATGTGGTTGTTTCCGTCAGCGGAAGTTCACCGGCATATGTATTTATGTTTATTGAAGCGATGGCAGATGCGGCCGTTGCGGATGGTATGCCGCGTGCACAGGCATATCGTTTCGCAGCACAGGCAGTCCTTGGCAGTGCAAAGATGGTGCTGGAGACAGGCAAACATCCCGGTGAACTTAAAGACATGGTATGCTCACCGGGCGGCACAACGATTGAGGCAGTGCGTGTTCTGGAAGAAAAGGGCATGCGAAGTGCTGTGATCGAAGCAATGAAAGCCTGCGTCAAAAAAGGACGGGAAATGTAGGAGGTAAAATCAATGAATGAGAAAACAGTCTGGGAATCTTATACGGAAGAAGACAAAAAGAAAGTATATGATTTCTGTGAAGAATACAGAACATTTCTCTCAAAATGCAAGACAGAGAGAGAATGTGTAAAAGAGATTTTAAAAGAAGCAGAAGCAAAAGGTTACAGGAGTCTGAAAGAAGTTCGCAGATCCGGTGAAAAACTGCAGGCCGGCGATAAAGTTTATGTTTCCATCATGGGAAAAACACTGGCACTGTTCCATATCGGAAAAGAAGCTATGGAAAAGGGCATGAATATTTTAGGAGCTCATATTGATTCTCCGAGACTGGACCTGAAGCAGAATCCGCTTTATGAGAGCGATGGTCTGGCGATGCTGGAAACACACTACTACGGCGGAATCAAAAAATATCAGTGGGTTGCGATGCCGCTGGCATTGCACGGTGTTGTGGCAAAAAAAGACGGAACAAGCGTGGAGATTGCACTGGGTGAAGATCCATCCGATCCGGTTATCGGCATTTCCGATCTGCTTCCGCATCTTGGCAAAAAACAGATGGAAAAACGTGGCAATGAAGTGGTAGAAGGCGAAGACCTCAATATCTTAGTCGGCAGTATACCGCTTTCAGGCGAAGAAAAAGAGCCGGTCAAAAAGCAGATTCTTCAGCTGTTAAAAGAGAAATATAATATAGAAGAAACCGATTTTATTTCTGCAGAACTGGAAGCTGTTCCGGCCGGAAATGCAAGAAATTATGGACTGGATGAGAGTATGATCATGGGCTATGGCCAGGATGACAGAGTGTGTGCCTACCCATCTTACCGGGCAATGTTTGAGCTTGACAAACCGCAGTACACCTGCGTATGCCTGCTGGTAGATAAAGAAGAGATCGGCAGCGTCGGTGCGACCGGTATGCATTCCAGATTTTTTGAAAATGCAGTGGCAGAGATTATGGATGCAGCCGGAGATTACAGCGAACTGAAAGTACGCAGAGCACTTCAGAGTTCCAGAATGTTATCTTCCGATGTCAGTGCAGCTTACGATCCAAATTATCCGGCCGTCATGGAAAAGAAAAACAGTGCCTTTTTCGGCAAAGGACTGACCTTCAATAAATTTACCGGTTCCAGAGGAAAATCCGGTTCCAACGATGCAAATGCAGAATACATCGCAAGAATCCGCAAGATCCTTGATGAAAATGAGGCGGCTTTCCAGACAGCCGAGCTTGGAAAAGTTGATGAGGGCGGAGGCGGAACGATCGCTTATATCCTGGCAAACTACGGAATGGAAGTCATTGACTGCGGCGTGGCAGTGCAGAACATGCACGCACCGTTCGAAGTGACAAGCAAAGCAGATATCTATGAAGCATTTAAAGGCTATCTGGCATTTCTGGAAGAAATGGGCGAGCGAGAATTTTAAACCGTAATTTTTTAAAAAAAAGAGCAGCAGAGGAGATAAAAACCTCTGCTGTTTTTGATTAATCTGACTCTATATTCTGATACATAATAAAAATTTACAAGAAAAACGTATAATTTTACATGGAAAATCAAAAGAAAATTGTGTAAAATTTATAATCATAGAGCAAAACGTATAAACGGGCAAAAGGAGGAGCAAAGAATGAAAAAACGTAACAGAAAAATCAGAAGTGCCATGGCAGCGGCACTGGCAGTGAGTATGGTCGCAGCACCGTGTTCTTCTGCATTGGCAGCCAGTACAAGTGATGAGATCACACAGCGGGAGATTGACAATGCGGCACTGGCAAGAGAGGCAGCCGGACAGGGTATGGTTCTGCTGGAAAATGAAAACCATACACTTCCTTTGAAGACAAAAAAACTGGCACTGTTCGGAAGCGGTGCGGTTCGTACCATCAAAGGCGGATTTGGTTCCGGTGACCCGTTCAACGGAGGACTTTCCGGAGGTGGTTCCTGGGATGTAGATCTGAATGAACGTTATAATATCCACATTTATAATACCTTTAAAAAAGCTGGCTATGATATCGTAAACTCTGATATGCTCGATGCATACGCAGATGCTTATGATGCACAGCACAAAATTGAAGGAAACAGTACGATGAACTGCTTCAAATTCCCTGAGATGGAGATCAGTGATGAAGAGCTGGCAGATGCTTCCGCAGATTCCGATACGGCAATCTATGTCATCAGCCGAAATGCCGGTGAAGGTACCGACCGTACACTGGCAGGGACGAAGGGAACTTACAACGGAGAATCTTATGATATTGGTGATTATTATCTGACGGATCTCGAACGTGAAAATCTGAAGCGTGTGGCAGCGTCCTTTAAAAAGACCATCGTTGTTCTGAATGTCGGCGGTATTATGGATACAAAATTCTATAACGAGATTAACGGACTGGATGCAATGCTTCTGATGGGACAGGCAGGTCAGGAAGGCGGCAACGCACTTCTGGATGTTCTGACCGGAGCCGTGACCCCATCCGGAAAACTGGCAGATACCTGGGCAGAAAACTACAGTGACTATCCGGCATCAGATACCTTTGCAAATGCAGACAAAAACATCAAGAAAGAAGTTTATAACGAAGGTATTTATGTCGGCTACCGCTATTTTGATACCTTTAATATCACACCGAAATACGAGTTTGGTTATGGACTTTCCTACACAGATTTCAAAATTGAGACACAGTCTGTGACAGCAGATGCCAATAAAGTTACCGTAAAAGTAAAAGTTACCAATACCGGCAGCACTTACAGCGGAAAAGAAATCGTACAGGTTTATTATTCCGCACCGGATTCTGCAGAGGCAGAGAAAGAATATCAGGAACTTGGCGGATTTGCAAAAACGGATGAACTTGCACCGGGCGAATCGCAGATTCTGACGATTTCTTATGATACAAAAGACATGGCATATTATAATGAAGACCAGGCAGCTTATATTCTGGATAAAGGAAAATACTATGTGCGTGTCGGTGATTCTTCCAGAAATACCAGTGTTGAGGCAACCATTGAAGTGGATGACACCGCACGGACTGAACAGCTTTCCAACCAGATGGAAGTTCCGGACGGCGAAGATCTGGTAGAATGGAGCAAACCGGAAGAGGGCTACAGTTATCCAACAGAGGAAGCAGAAAAAGAAGCAGCTCCGGTTATCAAAGTTGATGCTTCTGAAATCAAGACAGAAGACCATGCATCTGCATATGAAAATGAAGAAGTAACCACTTACACAACAGATGCTGCTTATGAAGCAACACAGCCGTACGAAAAAGTAGAAGTGGTAGAAAAGAAAGATTCTACTTTAAAAGATGTCATTGAAGGAAAAGCTACGATGGGCGAATTTGTCGCACAGATGAGTGTAGAAGAACTGGCGGCTCTGAACTGCGGAAGCGGATGGGGCGTTGCCAATGAAAATTCTCCGATCGTTGGAAGCAACTCTTCTACGGTAAAAGGTGCAGCAGGTGAGACAACCGTTTACGATCAGTATGGCATTCCGGGCATCGTTCTTGCAGACGGTCCTGGCGGTGTACGAGTAGCACAGAAATTTGATGCGACCATTGAAGGAAGCGATGAAAAACAGACACTGTACCAGTATTGTACCGCATGGCCGGTAAGTTATGTACAGGCTCAGACCTGGGATACCGACCTTGTAAAACGTATCGGTGTTGCATTTGGTAAAGAAGTTGATGAAATGAACATCACACTTCTGCTCGGACCTTCTCAGAATATTCACCGTGATCCGCTCTGCGGAAGAAACTTTGAGTACTATTCAGAAGATCCGGTTGTATCCGGTGTTATGGCAGCAGCCTGCACACTGGGCGTTCAGGAAACACCGGGCGTTGGTGCATGCCTGAAACATTTCGCAGCAAATAACCAGGAAAGTAACCGTAATGCAGTTGACACGATCGTAAGCGAACGTACTCTGCGTGAAATTTACCTGAAAGGTTTTGAAATTGCAGTAAAAGAATCTCGTCCGATGTCTATTATGACATCCTACAACCTGATCAACGGCGTACCGACTGCAGATTCTTACGATCTGTGTACCAACATCGCCCGCGGTGAATGGGGATTTGACGGTCTGATCATGACTGACTGGAACGGCGGTTCCTCTACTCCGATGAAGTCTATGCATGCAGGAAATGATATGATCATGCCGGGCGGAGCAGAGAGAGCACAGAATATTGTAAACGGTATGCAGGATGCAGAACCGAATTTCGATGAAAGAGGACAGGTGGCAGTCGATGTTCAGCTGATGTACGGATTTGTTAAAGTATATTCTGCAAAATGGAATGAATTTACACCGTCCGCAGAAGGAACAAAGACCGTAAGCACAAACCTTGGTGAAGGCTATACAGCAACCGTTGCAGATGACGGAAGAATCCTTGTAAACGGTGAAGAAATCTATCTGAACTATCGTCAGGGATGGTTCAATCCTGGAACATTCAGCGTACCGGCAACAACCGATGTTGTAACCGTAAGCAACGATGGCAAGACTCTGACTTACAAAGGTGAATATGTAGACAACAACATCATCTGCCTCGGCGATGTACAGAAGAGTGCGATCAACAACCTGAACATCATCATGAACTCCAACATGATGCAGAGACGTTATGGTGTAGAAGTAAAAGACTACAGCACAGCACTTGGCAACCTGAAAGCATATCAGACCGTAACAAAAGACAGCGTACAGAAAGCTTCTGCAAACGTTGAATCCTTAAACAAAGTGATCGCTATGGTAGAAGAACTGAATGCTTCTGATTATACAAAAGCAAGCTGGGCAGCAGTAGAAGAAGCTCTGAATGCAGCAAAAGCAGTAGCAGCAAAAGCAGATGCAACCGTTATTGAGACAACAAACGCAATGACAGACCTTCTGGCAGCAATGAACAGCCTGGAACAGGGTGTTGAGAAAACACATCTGGAAATCTCCATAAAAGAAGCTGAAAAAGTGCTGGTACGTGCAGACAAATACAGCAGCCTTGGAAATCTGGAAGAAGCAGTAGCAAACGGTAAAGCCGTTCTTGCAAACGAAGATGCAGATCAGGAAACCGTAGATGCAGCAGCAACTGCAATCCTGAACGAGCTGAGCAAAGCAGTGAAAAATGCAGATCTTTCCTCACTGGAAAGCCTGATCAAATCTGCAAAGAAACTTCAGGATGGAAATTACACAAGCAATTCTCTTGCAAAACTGGATGAAGTAATCAAAGCAGCAGAAGCTGTTGTAGCAAACAAAAACAGAACCGCTGAAGAAGTAAACAAAGCTTACAGCGATCTGATCGATGCAGTGATCTCTTTGGAAAAGAAAGGCAACAAAGCGGCCCTGAAAGCAATGCTTGAAAAAGCAGCAGCTGTTCTGGAAGATAGCGATGCTTATGTAGCAGCAACCATCGAAGGACTTGCAGATGTAAAAGCAGATGCACAGGCAGTTTATGATAACGATGATGCAGTTCAGAATGAAGTAAACGCAGCAGTTCGTACACTGACACTGAAACTTGCAGAAGCAAGACTGTTAGGTGACGTAGACAACGATGGTGCAGTGACAACAGCCGACAGTACCGCACTTCTGGCAGCAAGTGCAGAACTGACAGAACTGGATGCAGATGCAGCGGCAGCAGCAGATGTAAACGGTGACGGTGTTGCAGACACAGGCGATGCAGCTCTGATCCTTGAGTATGCAGCAGAGAAAGTTGCAGGATTCTAAAAAATTCTGTATACAAGAAGAATAAAGAATAAAGGCGGCAGAGGAAGTAATTCCTCTGTCGTTTTTTGCTGTCAGGGAGTCCTGAAATATACAAAAAATCAATACAGGATGATTCATCGGAAGCCTGTTTGTGTAAAAAACCAGGCATTTCAGTAGAAAATGTGGATATCATAAAAAAATGCAAGCAAAACGTATAATATTACATGGAAACCCACAAAAAACTTGTATAAAATATATAATTACAAGGGCATGTTAACAGAAAGGCAGATTTGACACTGTCTGAAGCACAGCATAACAGAAGGAAGGAGGATCACGTTATCCTGTGTATGTCAAAAGTCCCCAACTATGATGCCTACGGATTGTTCCGTGCGTTGCACTCCCACAATCCTCCCCAGTATTCGCATATCGTGGGATTATCATCCCACTTTTATGCTCATATCGGGGCGGGTCCCAAGGTCTTTCATCCACCTATGAGCAAGCTCATGTGGATTTAGACCTTTTGACCCTGGCATCATGAAATAAGTGAATATAAAAAGGAGGCACGGCATATATGAAGAGAACTTCAAAACGCGTGATGGCAGTCGCAGTGTCGCTTGCAATGGTACTTACCGGCAGCACAAGTGCACTGGCAGCAACAACGAACCCGGAAATCAGTGACCGAGAGATCGAACATAAAACAGCGGCGAAAAACATTGCAGCACAGGGTATGGTCCTTCTGGAAAACAAGAACAATTCCCTGCCGATCTCCAAAGAAAAAGGAACCAAGATCGCACTTTTTGGTCAGGGCGTATACAATACCATCAAAGGCGGTACCGGTTCCGGTGCAGTAAACCAGCGTGATAACGTTACCGTACAGCAGGGCTTTGAAAATGCAGGCTATGATATCGTTGATATTGACTTTGTAAATCAGATGCATGAAAGATGGACGGCAAATGGCGGCGGAACAAGCCAGGGCTGGAGCTACAAATGGGTAAATGAACCGATTTATGAGCAGACCGAAGGTGCCGTAGATCAGATCAAAGCAGCAGCAGAAAAAACAGACACCGCTATTTACGTGATCGCACGTAACTCCGGTGAAGGTTCTGACCGTTCCGCAGGAAAAGGTGATT
Organism: Ruminococcus sp. MCC718; assembly: GCF_018783905.1. Taxonomy (NCBI): domain Bacteria; kingdom Bacillati; phylum Bacillota; class Clostridia; order Eubacteriales; family Oscillospiraceae; genus Ruminococcus; species Ruminococcus sp. MCC718. The sequence goes on along the minus strand of NZ_WQNP01000164.1, from coordinate 120,629 downwards.
ACCTCTTATCCGACGATGAAGAGGCGAACTTAAAGCTGCTGGGACAGAACTTTGAAAATGTTGTTGTTGTCCTGAACGTAGGCGGAATCATTGATACAAAGTTTTTTGATAAGATTGATGGTCTGGATTCCATGCTTCTGATGTCTCAGGCCGGTATGACAGGCGGAGATGCGTTGGTAGAAGTATTGAACGGAACCGTAAATCCATCCGGTAAACTGACCGACACCTGGCCGGTGAATTTCGATGACAACCCATCGAGTGAAGGATTTGCAAACCAGGACGGCAACACCGCTCAGGAATTATATAACGATGATATTTTCGTAGGATATCGTTATTATGATACGTTTGGTGTGGATGTCTCTTATCCGTTTGGTTACGGTGGATCTTACACAAGTTTTGCGATGTCAACAAAATCGGTAAAAGCAGACAAAGATAAAGTAACCGTACAGGTTAAGGTAAAAAATACTGGTACCGTATCCGGTAAAGAAGTAGCAGAAGTTTATTTCTCAGCTCCGGACGGTGAACTGGACAAGCCATATCAGGAACTGGCCGGCTACGCCAAGACAGACGAACTGGCACCGGGCGAGTCTCAGATCCTTACGATCAGTTTTGATACGAAAGAAATGGGATCTTACGATACCGACAAAGCAGCTTACGTGATGGAAGATGGCGATTACATTATCCGTGTCGGTAATTCTTCCAGAAATACACACGTAGCAGCGAAACTCAATGTCGCAGAAGACACGATCACCGAGCAGTACAGCAACCTGATGGTTCCGGTAACAGAAAACGACAACATCGAAAACAGTGATAAATATCCGACCCTGGAGCCGATGACAACCGAAGGTGCAACATCGATCACATACGATGGCGAAGCAAATGAGATCGCGGCAGCAAAGACGATTGAAGTGGATTTTACAGGCTACAAAGCACCGGAGATCATCAAAGAGAACGAAGACGTAACGGTTTACACTTCCGATACAACCGAAGAAAAATATCTGTTTGCCAAGAATGAAGACGGAGCAACAGGAACTGTTTCCCGTGTAGAAAAAGCAAACGCAAACAACACCGACTACAGCGTAACTTATCAGGAGCACGTTAAGAAATTTGACGGTGACTACAGCAAGAATACACTGAAAGATGTTTACGACGGTAAGATCAGTCTTGAGCAGTTCGTATCCGGTTTAAGCCTCTATGAGTTGGCAAACCTGGTAAACGGACATTCCAGTGACAAGACCGTACAGGGCGTTGCAGGAGCAACCTGGAAAAACGATGAAAAAGGGTTTGTACCTGTAAACCTGTCTGACGGACCTGCAGGTCTTCGTATTACACAGCACTATAAACAGGATGATACCGACTATTATCAGTATGCAACTGCATGGCCGATGGCGATTATGACCTCCTACAACCAGAATAACGGAAGACCGGCAGCGGATGACTATGATCTTTGTACCGCATTTGCAAGAGACGAATGGGGATTCAAAGGCATGATCATGACAGACTGGGGCGGCGGACAGTCTGTACCGATGTACGAAATGCACGCAGGCAACGACCTTGTTTGCCCGGGCAAAGGCTACTCTCAGATCATGAAAGGCTTTATCAATGAGCCGGCATGGACAAGCGATGGTTATGTAGAACTGGAAGAGAGAAGCATTCAGGATGTTGATGCAAGCGGAAATCCGATCACAGTTTCTAAGATGGTTCCGAACTTTGGCGGATACAAACTGGATCTGAACGGCAATCTGGAAATCTCCACAACCGTAGCAAAAGGCGTAGAACTGAACGAAAAAGTTGCAGAACTGAAAGAACAGGGTTATATCACATCTGTTACAACAAACAGCCGTGGTGTGACAACTGTTACTTATAAAGTGAGCATGGATGACGGCGTAGAATCTACACAGGTTATCTCTCTTGGTGACCTTCAGAAAGCAGCCATCAACATCTGTAACTTTATTATGAATTCCATCGAATTTGCAAACGCAAACGACCTGGAAGCAAAATCACTGAACGAACTGTATGCAGACGCACTGCAGACGATCACTTCCTATGAAAAAGATGACGTTGTTCCGTCCACAACATACTCCACGATCACCGAAGGTTATGACTGGGGTCCGGCAATCTCCAAGGTTGTTGTAAATGTCGGCAAAGCAATGAGCGGAAATATTGACGCATCTGCATTTGAAGTAAACGTAACAAGAAAAGCACTCAGCGGATTCCTTCTTGGACCATCCAGAGGAACACGTAACGTAACCGCAGCTTATGTATCCGATGCAAACGGAAACAAAGCAGCAACGGGCAATTACATTACTCTGGAACTGGAAGTAGGACCGGATCTGTCCATCGGATCTCCGTTCAACTACAACTTCTTCGGAAGCGGCCACAATGAGTATGTAGACACTGCATATGAAGTAACCTTAAATAAAGAACTCAAAGCAGCAGACGGCAGCAGCGTAAATTTTGCAGCAAATAAATTTGCAGCAGACACCACACGGATCTGTGATGACTTTGATCTTGACGGTAAATTCAGCTACAACGATGAAAAATTTGGTCAGATCGCTCTGACATACGCTTCCTATACACCGGAAGCAGCTAAGAATGACGGCAAGAAAAATGCTCTGATCATCTGGCTGCATGGGGCAGGCGAAGGCGGAACAGATCCACGTGTAGCACTGTTAGGAAACAAAGTAGTCAACCTGGCAACCGATACTGTACAGCAGTACTTTGACGGCGGAGCATACGTTCTGGCAGCACAGTGCCCGACGATGTGGATGGATGATGGTTCCGGACAGTATACAAGCGATGGAACCTCCAAATACACAGCAGCTCTGATGGAACTGATCAAAGCTTATGTAAACAGCAACTCTGATATCGATGCAAGCCGCGTATACATCGGCGGATGCTCAAACGGCGGATTTATGACCATGAACATGATCGTACATTATCCGAAATACTTTGCAGCAGCATATCCGGTATGCGAAGCTTACACAAACGATGCACTGACAGACGAAATGGTAGAATCTATCAAAGATATGCCGATCTGGTTCACACATGCAAAGAATGACCCGACCGTAAAAATCGGTACCATTGATGAAGACGGCAATTTCGTATCCAACGGTAACTACTCACCGAAGGCTTACGAGAGACTGACAGAAGCAGGCGGAAGCGATATCCACTTCTCACTGTTTGACGATGTACACGACACCACAGGTCTCTACAAGAGAGCAGACGGCACACCGTATCAGTACAACGGACACTGGTCATGGCTCTACACTCTGAACAACGAGTGTAAAGAAAACATCGACGGCGAAGAAGTAACTATCTGGCAGTGGATCTCCACAAAATCAAAAACAAACAGAGGACTTGAAAAAGTCATCGCAAAAGTAAACGCACTGAACGCAGAAGACTACACAGCAGACAGCTGGGCAGCAGTACAGAGTGCACTGGCAGCAGCCAAAGCAGTAGCAGCAGATCAGAATGCAACACGCACACAGATCAACGCAGCAATGGAAGAGCTGGTAGCAGCATACTCCAAATTAGAGTATGGCGTACAGAAACTTCATCTGGAAGTTGCAGTAGAAGAAGCAGAAAAGATCCTGGCACATCCGGAAAATTATGAAGACATTGCAGCTCTGAAAGCAGCACTGGAAAGCGGAAAAGCAGTTCTGGAAGATAAAGATGCAGATCAGACAGCAGTAGATGCAGCAGCAGAAGCAATCCTTGCAGAACTGAACAAAGTAGCAGACAAAGCAGATGTGAAATCTCTGGTTAATCTGATTGAATCCGCAAAGAAACTTCTGGACGGCAATTACACAAGCGATTCCCTGAAAGACCTCAAAGCAGCGATCAAGAAAGCAGAAGATGTTATAGCAAATCCGAACAGAACAGAAGCAGAGATCGGAACCGCATATGCAGATCTGATCAATGCAATCCTGAATCTGCAGATGAAAGCTAACAAAGCAGCTCTGAAAGCAATCCTTGACAAAGCAAATGAAGTACTTGGAAACGCAGACGCTTATGTAGCAGCAACCATCGACGGACTGGATGCAGCGGCAGCAGAAGCACAGACAGTATACGACAACACAGACGCTCTTCAGGATGATGTAGACGCAGCAGTTCGTGCACTGACACGCAAAGTGGCAGATGCAAGACTTCTGGGCGACGTAGACAACGATGGTGAAGTAACAACAGCCGACAGTGTAGCACTTCTGGCAGCAAGTGCAGAAATTACAAGCCTCGATGCAGATGCAGCAGCAGCCGCAGATGTAAACGGAGACGACGTGGCGGATACAAACGATGCAGTTCTGATCCTTCAGTATGCAGCAGAAAAAGTTGCATCCTTCTAAGCGGATGAAGAACCTGCAAAAATGAATTACAAAAAGAGATGCCACAGATCACAGATTCTGACATTTCGATAAAAACGGAGCGGTGTAGCATTAAGTTACACCGCTCCGATTGCGTTTCATGACTTTGATCAAATGTAAAATAGCTGAAATTTCATCTTCCGTCAGTCCGGAGAAATCAACATTCTGTTTTTGTTCTACGCCAAGCAGATAATCTGTTGAGACGTTAAAAATTTTGGAAATGTGAATCAGAACATCATAAGAAGGCAGACGTAATCCTGTTTCATAAGCACTGATGACGGATTTTGTCAGCCCAAGCTTCTGTGACAGCTGTGCCTGGGTCATGTTTTTCTGCAGACGCAGTGACTTCAAAGTGTTGCCAAAGTCCACCATATCAATCCCCCTTTTGTGTTCATAATACTATAGGCGTAGTATTTAATTGGTGTTAAAAGTATTGGAATAGTTGACAAATTCGACAGGATTTTACATAATAAGACATGGAGATTTACATTGAAAGAAAAACAGACAGAATGGGAGAAAGTTATGAGTATATTTTCACAATTGTTATCCGAATATATGAAACAGAAAAAAATACAGACCTATCGCCTTGCCCAGTATTGCGGCTATGACCGGGGAAATATGTATAAAATCATCAACGGCAAACGCAATCCGCCGGGCAAAGAATTTGTCGAAAAAGTGGCCGGATATATGCATCTGACACCCCTGGAGAAAACAAAACTTTACGAAGCCTATCAGATCAGTATTGTCGGTTACGATATCTACTATCGTCGAAAAGCGGTTCTGGAATTTTTGACAGAAGTCGATGCCGGACGAGAACTCGATTTTGCTCTGCAGCCGATCCGTGCAGAACAGGGATTTGAAATGGAAGACAAAACCTTTATGCTGTTAGAAGGACGTCACGCCGTCCGTTCTGCCCTGATGTATATGACTGCGGATGAGACACACCAGTCTGAAGGACATATCCGCATGCTGCTCCAGCCGGAGACAGACTTCCTGGCGAGTATCCTTGCCATGTGCAGCAACAGCGGCATACAGACACGGGTGGATCATATATTCTGCCTGGATGACACAAACAAAGCCACAGGAAAAGATAAAAATTACAACCTGACCTGCCTGAAAAATATTCTGCCGCTCTATCATTATAATTACGAATACCAGACCTGGTACTATTACGGTTATATACCGGGGCAGAATCAGATGTTTGCACTGTTTCCATATATGGTACTGACCTCCGGGTATGCCTGTATACTGACCGCAGATCTAAAAAAAGGATACCTCACCAAAGAGCCGGAAATGCTGAAGATGCTCTCTGAAATTTTCGAAAACTGCCACAGTCATGCCAGCCGTTTTGCCAGCCTTGCAGATTCTGCCAATCATGCCGCAGAACAGATGGCATTTCTAAGTGCCACCTTCTCCGAACGCTCCACAGGATACAGCCTGCAGATGGAACCATGCTTTATGCCGGTTCTGACAAAAGAAATCCTTCAGAAATACGTCCGCAAGGACCTGCCGGGCAGAGAGATCTTCCTCGTCCAACTCCAGGATTATACAAGACAGCTGGCAAAACAGAAAATGATCTATATATGCAGCATGGAAGGTATCCTCAGATTCCTCCAAAACGGCAGAATCCCGGAAATCCCGGATGGACTCTACGAAATCCCGTCCGCTTCGGACCGTATCCAGATCGTCAAAGCCCTGCTCGCCCCGGAGCGTGCGACCAGACTTCGCATCCTGAAAAACAGCATCGGCAACACCGAAACGCCCGTTTATCTCTACATCACACCAAAAACAGGCACCCTGCGGCTGCCGCTTGCAACCGACCAGATGGTCAACCTCCAGATCCAGGAAACCGGAATGCTGGAGGCATTTTATGACTTCTGCGAGAACCTCGATGAAGAAATGTTCTATAGCTTCGAGGAGGCAGAAAATATCGTGGAAGAAGAGATGAATAATCAGGGGTGGAAAGCAGAATGACGGAAAGAAGAATAAAAGAAAAAATGCCCGGCGAGAGCCGGGTTTTTTATTGCAATATTTAAGAAAAAAGTTGACTACAAAAGTTGACACATATTGAGAGGATATTTGAAAAAACGATAAAATAAAACTCAGAAAGTCAAAATAAAGAAAATAATGGAGGTGATTAGTCTGCTAACAGTTAATACGATTGGCTTTTGTGTGTTAGGAATACCAGCGTATTTTTTCTGTGCCATTATAGGATTTGTCTTGACAACTTGTGTTTATATGACACTTATATTATCTAAAAATTATGATATTACACAGAGCGTAAAAATATTGTTTATTTCTATTTGCGGTATGGCTATAGGGGCAAAATTGTTTGGCTTTATGACTGGCATATATAGAAGCATTGGAATGAATCAAAACATAACATTAAAAAGCATTTTTGATACGGGAATTGTGTTTTATGGAGGATTATGCGGACTGCTTGTTACCTATACCATATGCTTGAAATCCAAATATTGTAATTTGGATATGCAAGCATTAAATATATTAGCAGTTTGTGTTCCATTATTTCATTCCATTGCACGAATGGGTTGTTTTTTGTCAGGATGTTGTTATGGAAGGATTTATAAGGGGATAATGGCTGTCAGATACATCACGACGATTGAAAATAGTAGAGATGTAAATTTACGTTTTCCAGTCCAGATTGTTGAGGCGGCTGTTGAAGTTTTGATATTCATATATTTATTGACTTTATTAAAAAATAATGAATGGAAAAACAAAAAAATATTGTTCAGATATTTAGCTTTATATAGTTTGGCCAGATTTTTTCTTGAATTTTTGAGAGGGGATTTCAGAAGAGGAATTATATGTGGTGTTTCATTTAGCCAAAGTATATCCGTGTTAATTTGGGTAGCTTTAATCATAAAATTATTACTTGAGAAAAAAAGATTTCAAAGGAAAAAGAAGGAGGATTGTAATGACTAAAACGATAATATATACACTAAAAGGAGCAGCAGCAGGAGCAGCAGGAGCAGTATGTTTGTTTGTGATAGGTTTTATAATTGAATTTTTCAATTTTGGATGGGCTATTTTGACTTGCGATTGTGACAAAGAGATGGTTTTTGATTGGTCAGGAACGTTAGGTCTGTTTCTGATTTGTGTTGTCGGTGGAGCAGTGTTAGGTCTGTTTTATGGGATGTATAAAGCAAAGCAAGAGAGAGATATCGAGGCAGCCAGAATTAAAGCAGCCAATTCAGAAGAAGCTCGTATACAGAGAGTAAAATGGGCAGGTGAAATAAAACAAAAAGCTTTGAGTGTGAATAATATCTGCACGAGTAAACGAGCAGCAATTCAACCATTGGTGTCAACAAAGTATCAGTTAGAAAATCAGGCAACAGAGATTATGAATGAATTAACAAAAGTTGCTGAAAAGCAAGGACAAGTCAATATTATAGTAGAAGAGATATCGGAAGAAATGCAGAATGGTGGTGGTTTGGCATGAAAATTGTAAAATGTTCTAAATGTGGAAAATATCTTTGTAAATCAAAGGTGTGTTTTCATTGTGGAAATAGTACAGAATTCAGTGAAATTAAAAAGATAGAGATTCATGAAAATGTTATTCAGGAATATGCGAAAGTGGAAGATCTTATCGAAGATAAAAAGTTTGATGAAGCATTTTCAATTTCAAATATAGTTGTTGAATGGATGCCGAAACAGTCAGGGATTTTTTTTCTTAGACTCCTGGCTAAAAAACATTGTACGTCAGAACTGGAATTAATGAAAAAAGGTTTTGATTGTGAAAATGATCCGGATATGTGTAATGCATTGGCTTTCTCAGAAGGAGCAGAGTATAGTATGTATCTTGATATTCAGAATACGATAATAGCGATGAAGAAACTATTTAAAATGGAAATTTTAAATCATAAAAACAGATGTAAATTAAAAACAGATATTTTGCAGATAAAAGAGACTATGCAAAACCAAATAGAGACAAGAAAAAAGAAATTGTTTTCGATGTATAAAAAACTTGAAGAGGAAGAAGACTCCCTTTATGTTTTAGAAACAGACTGCCGTTTACTTCTGGAAGAGCATAAAAAAACGCTTGAACAGTCTGCATATACATCTGGTTCTATAAAAGAAGAAGTGTACAGGCTTGAGGAATGTACGGAAGAAGATTTTTCTAAGTATCAGATTAAAATAGGAAGTGTTTTATGGCAGGCGGAACAGGCAGAAGTTGCTCTGGCAACTATAAAGAAACAGCATCCGTGGATTAAAGCGTTTCAGAATCTTGTAAATGAGCGTAATGGTCAGATACAGTTAATAAAAGAAGAACTTACTTCATTGAAATACTATGAAGATCAAGTTCAGCAGACAATAGATGAAATTACCGAGATTGAAGAAAGACATGAAAAGGTTATTTGTTCGGTTGAAGAATATGATTTTTCCGATGCTTTTGGTCTTTTGGGAGAAGCGTGTTGTAATAAAATTTTAAAAAAAGTTGGAATAGAAAGAGCTATGAGCGTTCGGGAGTGGAAAGATAGTACAGAATTAGATAATCTGTGAGATATTTATTAACAGGAGGTGTAACAATGGAATATACTTCACAATTATTTGTTAAGTTTTTAAAAGATTTAAATATTTTTGATAATAATAATCGTTCTGCAATGCATGCAACTTCTTGTCTTATTGAGGAACGTGAAGAAAATGAAAAAGTGGAATGGGAGCAGGTTCGTGCTTTAGCAGAAAAACAGGTGAAAAATTATTCGTCAAACACACAGTTTTTGGTGTCAGATTTTCAAAATAGAATAAGCAAAGTACTGGATAACGATGTCAGAGAAAAAGATGGGTTGTTTCGTAGATTACAAGAGTGTAAAGAAGCTTTGGCATTAATTTCCAGTTCTGAAAGAAGTATTGAAAATAAAGAGCTTTATGTAGCTAATCGGGAAAGCTCAAAACAACAGGTGCAGATGAATGTTGATGATATTCTTCAAGGAAAAGTTGATTTTACAGGTATGTTATATAATCTGAATATAACATTGAAAGGATCGAGAAAAAAAGAGATTGCAAATGAGTGTGCTTCTTTTTTTAATACCTGTCGCACAGCAGAATTAATGTTAAGTGAAGAAATCAATGCTTTGCGAGGTCATCTAATTCAAAATAGCGAGGTGTTACATACAAGATATAGAGAGATTACTCAGGATGTTCAAAAAACAAACTATGCAGAATGGACATCTCAGATGGAATTTTTAGACAACTTAGTAAGTAAATATGTAGAACAAAATCAGACAAGTAGTGCAGAAACGGATAAAGAAAAAAAATACAGACTTGATGGAATGAAACAACGTCTCAGAGAGCTTGCCAATGCATTTTTTGAGGAATATCCACCGCAAAAATTTGCAGAAGAATATAATCGTTTGTATTCAATGGAACCTTCATTTGCAAATTATAAATGTTATAAGGAAATGCCTAAAAATATACATATCAGTACTTTAGAGTATGATATTTCTCCGCTTGGATTAAGTGATTATACCAAAGATTTCCTGGACAGATATTATTTCTTTTTGCATCGAGATAATAAACTGTGTATTCCTTATTGCGTTTCTTTTGGACCTGAGTTTAATTATCTATTTAAGTTTGAGGCAGAAAAACGCGAAGATGCTGTAAAAAATGCATGTGATTTGGGAATGCGTTTATTTATGATGTTACCACCGGGGAAAGTCAATTTTACTTTTGCTGATCCGGTTGCACTGGGAGCAAGTTTTGCTATGTTTACTCGTTTGGTAGATGTAAATGACAGGACAAGTGAAGTGATCAATGGAAAGATTTGGTCAACACCGGCAGATATTGAGCAAAAATTAAAAATAATGACAGATCATATTTCTAATGTTACGCAAAGATGTTTACAGGGAAAATATGAGAATATATATGAATATAATATTGAAGCGGAACAGAATGCAGAAGCATATCAGGTTTTAATGATTATGGATTTTCCGGCAGGTATGACAGATCAATCGTTAAAATTACTTAAGCAAATTATCACATCTGGACCGAAATGCGGTGTCTTTACAATTATATATTGGAATGAAAGTCAATATCAGAAATTCTCGGAGCGTTCCTATCCTTTAATTGCTAATATTGAAACAGATGTTCAGGAATTTAATTTTGATAAAGAAGGCAAACAGATTTTTTATGCAGGAGAAAAAGTAAAAGGCAAACCATTGCTTTGGGAGAGTCTTCGCTTACCAAGTACAGATCAGATGAATCAGATTATTGATATTTTAAAGAAAAGTATCAAAAATGCAGATAAAGTAGTTATAGGAATTGATAAAGTAATTGATGAAGTGAGTCAGGAGGAAATTACGCACACAACAAAAGATGGAATCAACATACCGATAGGTGTACGTGGTGCTAAAGAGATACAATATTTAACCTTGGGTGTGGGAGGAAGTCATCATGCTCTGATTGCAGGTGTTGCCGGTTCAGGTAAGTCAAGCTTATTGCACACAATTATTCTTGGAGCGTTGCAGCAATATTCACCGGACGAACTTTCTTTGTATCTTGTAGATTTTAAAAGGGGTGTTGAGTTTAAAATTTACGCTGATTTTGAACTTCCGTCGTTCAAAGTTATAGCTATCGAGAGTGAACGTGAATTTGGCTATAATATTTTATGTGCATTGGAACGTGAACAGAAAATACGTGCAGACTTGTTTAAGAAGAATCACGTAGACAGGATAGAAGAATATCGTAGTTTAAAAGAATATCCTAAGTTAAAAAAAATGCCCCGCATATTGGTTATTATGGATGAATTTCATGAGCTTTTTTCCAGTGCTAATGATGAATTTGCGAAGAAGTCAGCAGTTATTTTGGAAAGAATTGTTCGACAGGGCCGAGCATTTGGCATTCATTTGATTTTAGCTTCACAAAGTTATTCTAATATTACTGGTGTTAATAGAGCTGTATTTGATCAAATGGCAGTTCGTATTGTACTTAAGTGTTCCAAAACAGATGCTAATTTATTGTTAGACAATGGAAGTACTGAAATTGACCAGATTTCAATCGATGATCCGGGACGTGCAGTTTATAATTCAGAAGCTGGTAATAAAGAGTATAACAGTCATTTTAGAGTTGCATATATTGCCCCTGAAAAACACAGAGGTATGCTTCAGAAAATCAGTAAAGATACAGCTGCTTATGCGGATCCGGAGCAACCTACACGTATTTTGCTGTCTAATATTGAAGATAACAAATATAGTATTTTCAACCAGTTCACTGAGTATAAAGCAAATAAGTGTCCAGTTCTTGGACGACTTTATATCGGCGAATCTCTTAGCGTAACTCAAAATATGATGAGTATGGAACTGGGACGAAATGAGAATGCAAACTTATTGATGCTGGGGAATAATACGGAGAAAGCAAGAAATATGTTTGCCTTTGCTATTTTGAGTATTTGCATTAATTATTGGGTTAAAAATAAAAAAGCACCGGATAAACCATTTATTTATTTACTGAACAGCAAACCACTTGAAGATGGGTATTTTAAGGATATACCGAAAATAATTGCAAAAGAACTGCTTCCGGAATATGTCCGCTATATCCATTGTGGTGAAGAAAAAGCAGTACAGGAAGTTTTGTCAGGACTGTATGATGATTTAAATAATAAAGCTAATGTTGCTGATGAAACAGAAAAATTTTTCTTTGTTTTTGGATATCAACGTGCAGAAGAATTAAAATCAGAAATAAAACTTTCTCAGAGTGATGATATTGACAGCTTGTTTAACATTATGTCCAATAGATCGGATCAGCCGAGACTTTCACCAAAAGAAATGTTCCATAATCTTGTAAAGAATGGTGCACAGCAGGGTATTCATGTAATACTTTGGCAGGATAGTTTCAGTTTGCTTGAACGTGATGATAATAATATTATGTCATATTTCAATTTAAAAATAGCTTTTGACATGACAAACGAAGAGTATTCAAGATCAGTTTATGCCAATGACACTGCTTTGATGAATGAAAATAGTGCAATTTATTATAACAAAGCAAGAGATAACCAGAAGTTCAGACCGTATCAGGAACCAGATGAAACATGGTTAGAGGACATCAGTGAGAAACTGAAGGACAATAAGATGGGAAATAGAGAAATATTGTGACAATAGATAACAGGAGGATATCAGAATGGGATCTGTAAAGTTAGAACAAACAAGTAAAATTGAGGAAAATGAGGGAAAAGGAAACGAAACAAAAGAAATCGCAAGACAGAAATTAGAAGAAGCAGAAACATCTGAAAATGCAATATCAATAGAAGGTGTTGATGATGATGACAGAGAAGCTATTGATGAAGCGAGAGATGAAATGGCAGGGATTGCTGAGCAGCAGGCTGAAAGTGAAGCAAGAGAACCAGCACGCGAAATTGGAGAGTCCTTAAAAGAAGTGACTGAGCAGTCAAATGAATTTGCGGAAACGGAAGAGCAGGATGCAGAAACGGCTTCAGGAGCAGAAGGAGATTATTCAGAAGTTGGAGATAAGTTATCCGGTGATTTACAGAGAAGTGGACAGGAATTTCGTGAAATTGCTGAGAGAAGTGATCAGGTAAAGGATGAATTGCAGTCAGAGGTAGACCAGATTGCGGATGCCTTGGAGGGGGTCTTCTAAATGGAGCAGTTGTATTATTTATGTTTTTCTATAAATAAATTACCAGACCTGACTTTGACAAAATACAGTGTTTTTGACGGTTCAAGTGTTGAAAATATTATGGACAAGCATGCTGTGTTTTTGCGACAGCTGCATAGGCTGGGATATACTTCACATGTATATTTTCATTTATTGTATTATTATAATCCAAATGAAAACATTCCCAAAGGGCATCATCTGTCTGTTATTTTCTATGCGACTGCAAAGGATAAAAAGGATTTAAACGGAATTAGAGAATTTTTGACAACGTCTGTTTTGAGCACTTACTATGATTTTTATTGTTATGAAATTGCCAGGGATTTTAAAATTGAAGAAAAGGTCTTATCTGATGGTAATACAACTACTATTCTAAAATTAAAAAATATCTCTGGTGATATGAAAGAATATGCTTTGGGAAAAACCGGTGTCGAAAACATCAATAATGCAAGAAAAGAGATTTCAGAAGGCAGACGTTCTCATGTAGTATGTGAAATAGCTTCTGATGCAGATGTTATATTAAGTTTTAATAAAATGCCGATTGATGAACAAGGGAAGATCGAACTGGAAAAGAAGTTTACCTATGGTGCATTTTTGACAAAAAAAGATTACTCACTTCCGGCACAAAATCGTTTGAATACAGATGAGGCTGGAGAAGTCAATCTCTATTCTATTATGGAATGGGAACCGTGTGAAAATGGCAGGCTTTATAATGTACTGAAATTAATGGAAGGATATAATAAAAGTGCAGTGCTTCGAATTGATATTTTTCCGGTTGAACATACTCAGGCAATACGTCAAAGACTTCCTTATACAGAAACGCGACGCAGAATATCTGACCGAGTACAGGGCAAAGATGATAATAGCGAAAATATTATAAGATCTTGGGATAAATATCTTAATAATTTGATGAAGTTTCCACAATTTTTAACAAATGTGGTTGCGTTTGCTGATTCAAATGACGTTGCAGTTATGCTTGCAGATAGTGTGGCAGCAGAAGCGGTAGAATCAGGAACTTATCTGATAGAAACAATGTGTTCTGAAAATGGTTTCAGTATGTATGAAGGTGATGCAGAGATTTTGCATGCACAGAAAGAGAATGGAAATTATGTTGCCCCATTTCTTTCATTATATACGCTTGAAGAGATACGACCAATGTTTTCTTTTCCGATTCTGTATCCTGGAGAATCCATAGAATGTCAAAAAGAAACAGATCCTACGCAATTTTCTGGAGAATTGGAGATAGACGAAAAAACGGGTGAAGTACATGAAGCCATTTCACTTGGTGTCAGTTCAATGGGGTATGATGTTGTTTTTCCGATAAAACTTTTTAAAAAGCATGCATTTATTGCAGGTGTACCAGGTTCAGGAAAAACAAACACGATGGAATATTTGGTTACTACACTGTGGCGAGATACATATCAGAAAATTCCATTTCTTGTGCTGGAACCAGCGAAGCAGGAATATCGAGCATTGGCTATGATCAGTGGTATGGAAGAACTCTGTGTTTTTTCTCCGGGTGCAGATACTTATTTCCCATTACATATCAATCCTTTTCAGTTCCCAGTAGGATTAACGCTTGCGGAGCATATTGCAAATTTAAATGCAGTTTTTGCGGGTGCCTTTGAATTGATACCGCCATCACCTTTTTTGATTGATGCTTGTATTGAAAAAGTTTATCTTGACAAAGGATGGAATATAAACGAAAGAAATAGTGGAAGAAAAGAATATCCAACTATGCAGGAGCTGTATGATTCATTAAAAGTTGCTGTGGAAGAATCAGGATACGAGGGAGAATCGAAAGCTAATATCCGTTCTGTTATGGAAGTGAGAATAGGAAGCCTTTTACGTCGTGAAATTGGTAATGTATATAATGTTCGGGAATCAAGTCTGAAACCGGAAGATTGGCTCAATTGTCCGGCGATTATAGAGCTTGAAGCACTTGGTGAAGGACCAGCAAACTTTATGTCTCTCTTGATTTCGACTTTGATCCGTGAAGTTTTGAAAATCAAGAAAACAAGTGCGGAAGCCAGAGTTTTGGAAAAGGAGCGAGATAAACATCTGAGAGCCAGCATACCAGCAGAAAAGTTAAAAAATATTTCAGAGGACACAGTGCTAAAACCAGAAATAGAACACATCATTTTTTATGAAGAAGCACATAATCTGGTTGGACCAACGACAGAAAGTCCGGTAGGAGGCTCGGTAGATCCTAAAATTTCAGCAACCAAGTATCTGGTAAAAATGCTGGCAGAAGTTCGTGCCTTAAATGAAGGTATTGTAATAGCTGATCAGTTACCTACGGCAATGGCACCGGAAGTTTTAAAAAATACAGGTCTCAAATTAGGTCACAGAATTACAGCACAGGATGACAGAGGGTTGTTGGGAAGCACTATGTCTGCTTCAGCAGATCAGTTAGAAGAACAAGGGATTTTTGCGACAGGGCAGGCTCTTATCTTTTATGAAAATCTTTTGAAACCTTACAAAATGAGAGTTTCTGAATGGGAGAAAAAACTCAGTTCAGAAGCAAAAAAGGCACCAACAAACGATGAGCTGTTTGAACATTTGAAGGATAATGCAACGTATAGAGTTCTGCTAAAAAGAAGTGCTGAAATTATGGAAGAAAAAATCAAAATAGAGTTTGATTTGCTTGGAAATCAGGCGAAAATATTAAAAAACAAAATCAGCAGAAAAAATGCAGCACTCATTAATGAAGTAAATAATTTGGAAATTTTGAAAAGCAAATTAGAAGGTCTTTCTGAAAAAGAAGATATTGCAAAAACGAAAAAGCATATTGCGGAGATTAAGTTTGCTTATGAAGAAATAAAAAAAGAGTTCAGAGGTGTACTTAGCAGAGAACTAAAAAAGTTGTGCTGGGAATTTGATAATCAATATTATGCATATATGACATTATCCGGTAAATATTATATTTATTCGAACGACATGTATATGCATACAATAAGACACTTTTTATCACTCTTTGACATAATAGGTTATCTGAATGATATCCCACAGCTGAAATCTATTTTATTAGAAGAAACAAAGGATGTTATTGATGATATAGAATATTATGTTGATATAAAAATGCAGGGGAATCCGGCATTGTTAGAAAATCATCCGGACTATGATAAAACACTTGTGGAAGCAGGAAACTATATTTGCAATCAAATAAGTGCACAAAAAGACATATATTGTAAAAAAATAAGAAAAATTCTTGAAAATAAAGATGAAATAGAAGAAAATATCAAAAAAGTGTGCGAAGAATTTGTGGCAGATTTTTGGCGATATAATCAGATGGCAAAAAAATATACTGTGATATATAAGGCATTAGCAGATTACATTTTAGGAATTTTTAGAAGCTTTAGTGGAATTCACGGCATGGAACGTTCTACTTTTCTGAAAGCAACCAAAGATATGTTGGTTGAGTTCAGGAAAATAGTTGATTATCGCAACAGGGACGCAGAAGCAATATTGTCTTCGGATCGTCATTATGATGAGATATGGTGTAACTGTAATATCATTGTCATGCTGGAATTAAGTGGGCAATTTGATTATTTTCATCGACTGAGAATCCAAAAGCTGGGAAATGTAAATGAATCTAATATTGATATGGAATTTTTTACAGAGCTATGCAAAAATTATAATTTATTATTTAGAAAATATTATTCTATGGGTATAAATTCTTATAAATTTCAGTATATATTAGTTCAACATTATAGTCGATTTTTGGAAGATGTTATTAATATTGGAAAAATTGTACTTCCGGTATTGTTTAAATATTCAAAAAATAATTGGGTTTATTGTAATGCTATAATGAATAGTCTGGTATCCGATAAGAGGACACCAGAAACAACAAAGGAAGAGTGGAGCAAACTTGCTAAGAGAATGCTGCAATTGTTTAAAATTTGTGAGAAATAGATGCAAACAGATTAAAAATAAATGTGTACAGTTTCGCATAGAAAGGGGTTAATATGGCAGTTAGATCAAGAGAATTCGTTGGAATAGCAGAAGGAATACGAAGTCACGAATTATCTACTAAAGGCCTGATTGAAAACCTTAATATAGAAATTTCAGAGTTATCGGATGAAGTAAGTTCCGTGAGTCATGAAATTTCTCATTTAGAAGCTGAAATTGCTGCTGCTTATGAAGATACGGATGAAGACGGAGAACCGAATTATGGGCTTATTGCAGCCTTAGAAGGAAAAAAAGAGTTAAAAGAAGCCAGACTGATGAGGAAAGAGCAGGAACTACATTCTACAGAAAAAGAATTGGATGCTAAAAAAGCTGAACTGAAAGCAGTTGAGGAAGAAAAAGCACAGACATTATTTGAGATTCAAGAGCGTGCAAGAAAAACGTCGGCTAATATCGGTTCTGTTAGCAATGCCTATGGAGCCTATGCTGCCGCAGCAGCCAGATTACAGAGCTCATTGCAAAGTAGCTTTTCATCACTGTCACAGGCAGCAGGAATACTGGGAGGTTCGGTCAGTGGAGGGGGATCTGGAACTGCTTCTGGAGGCGGTTATTCAGCTCCGAGAAAAGCTGGAGGTGTTTCCGGAAGTATAAATACAGAATCGGGATCTTTAGCGGCATTTACCAGTGGGTATTCGGATGGAAGATCATTCTCTTCATCAGCGAGCAGATTTAGCACAAATCAAAGCCAGTTGGTTACGCCGGCTGCCATAGGTGGCTATCGTTCAGGAAAGGGAACATTTCAGGCAAAAACAATCCAAAATTTTGTTTCTGGACAAAATGCGAATGAATATACCAGCGGTTCTTTTATGGATCATGTTTCAGCAAAAACATCTCCTCAAAATGTTAATACATATAACAGCAGTCAGGAATCACTGACTATGGAAAAGAATTTTGGTGTGTCTGAAGTGCCGGAAGAAACAATACATTCTGAAGGAAATCGAAAGCATACTTTTGCAGATTGGATTAACCCGGAAAATTATCAGAATGGTCAATATATAGGTGCCGGGCAAGAATGGGGATATAAACCTTATGGTAAAGATTCTGTGGAATATGAATCTGGAATCCTGACTCCGGAACAACAAAAATTGAATCGTTATATGCAGGAACATAACTATGAGAAAAGTGATTTTTCCGTATACTCTAAAGATCGAGAATGGCAGGCACTTTATAAGGCAGCATATCCGGACATTTCTGAGAATAAGAGTAGTCGTATTGTCTCTGAAAAGAGGATGAAGGTGATTGCTTCAAGAATAAGAAATCGTGCACATAAGTTTTTTGAATATTTTATCAGAAATATTAAAGATAATTTAACAGAAAAATCTGAAACAGCGAAATCAGTAAATCAAATTATTGCGGATGTCTATAATGATGCTGCTACTGATAACACTGCTTCTAGGCAAGAGCAATTTGAAAATTTTGATTTGGAACCTATAAAGAATGGATCAGACTTTTTTGTAAAAGGAACTAATTACGATCAATTCATTGATGATTATTATAATTCGGAGAAGTCGATATATGAAAGTCTAGGAAAGAACGAAATTATTAAGACAGTTTCACCTGACAATATCGAGGGAATTCATTTAGGAAAGACAGAAGTGGCGAATAGCTCGATTTTTTGGAGTCAGCATGAATCTGGAGGAAGCAGAGAATCATTTTTGGAAATTGCATCGCATATTCCAGAAGTTGAAAATTTATTACAAACGGGCTTATCATTGGATGAGATAAGAGAAAATCATTCTCTTGAAAAGTGCGTAAATATATATTTTGAACCATCAAATATTCCTAAGGTTATTCAAAGCCATGGATATTATGAATTTGAGACTAATGGACGACATAGAATACTTGCAGCTCGTGAAGCTGGATATAATATACCGGTAAAAATAGTGGGAATACGAAGATGGAATTGAAGAAATAATTGGATGCGTTTCTTCAAACATAAATATTTATCAAAAGAAAAAATATTTGCTAATGAATGATGGGAAGAGTTATTTATGGAAGAATTATTTTGTGAAATGATTGAAAAAATAGCATACGATGTTTTAGAAAATGATTATAACGAATATCATGAGAGGTATGTAAAGCGGTTGCAATTTTTATATACATTGATTCTTGAAGAAGTAAAAGAATCTGCCTCAAATGATGAGTTGGAAATATTGCTTGAAGAAATTACAGATTATGAGAAGAGCCAGAAATATATGGTAATAACATCATTAGACAGATATGAAACAATTTCAGCGGAAGTTGCTTTGAAGATTTATTCGTCTACAGGTTTTGGACTTGCAATTGAATCTGTTAAAGGTAAGGATTACCAGATGATTGCGGGATTTTTAAGAGAAACTTTTTATGCACTTATTGAAGATACAGACATCATAGGAGAAAAACTTCGTTCAACTTATCGAATACTTATTTCAGAAACTTTATTGGATTTTAATTATGCAAGCGGTGAATTTGAGATAACGAGTCTTCGCTTAAAAAAGCAAATTGATTTTATGAAATAAAGGAGGGCGGGAAATGGATGCTTTTGATAAATATCTTTATGAAGAGTTAGTAACGTTATATGAAAGACAAGATCTTTCGGATGATGATTATGAAGAATTATATCAGCGTTTTTGTGGCATAGATTACCTGGAAGAGGTATATCCATATTTATTAACCATGCGTTTCTGGGGATTGGGTACTGAATCGGAAAAAGAAAATGTGCTTTCTGAACTAAAAGAACATATGGATGAAAATAATTATATACTAAATGGATTGTATTATGATTTACTGTTATCGCAGAATAGTAATAATGAAGATGCATTAAAGAATCTTGAAAAAATGACAGAGAATGGTTATACAGATCGATTTACAAAAGAAAAATCTCACATAAAAGATGTAATGACTGCATCAGACTTGCATAGCATAGAAAAAATCAGCAATTTGTCGGATACATCATCTTTGTATACAGACGAAGAGGTTATTGTAGATCATATTGTTTTTATATCTGGAAATTATGAAGGATTAAAGTTTACTGCTGGAGACGTGGATTATCTTCGGGCAAAGGTATTTATCAGACCTGTTCATGGAAAAAAACATATAAAAGTTCGATCACAGATTTTTAAGGGTGATACTTATGTTTCAGAAATTATGAACAATGAATATGAAATTGATTCTGCTACTACCTGGTTTTTAACAGGTGGCTGGGGAAATAACAGATATACATGTTATTCTGATTCTGTTTATAAATGGGTTGTAGAAATTGATGGAAAGATTGCTTTTAATCAGAACTTTCGCATGTATGAAGGTAAGTTGGATCAAATAGGACCTAGAATAAATGATATAAAATTGGTTTCATCAAAATGGTCTGGGATGCTTGAGAAAGATAAGAATAATTACCAAATGGTATTTGATGCAAAAACACTTGAAGCTGTTTATTTTGTTTTTTTGCTTGAGCCTCTGAACAGAAAAATGAATATTCGAGTATGCTTAACTATTGTTTACTTAGAAGATAATACAATTAGCGTGGATGATCACTTTTTGGAAATATTGGAAGAGGATACAGTAAGTTTTTGGGAATGGGTTGGTTTTTCGACTCCTGGAAAATGGAAAAAAGGTCTGTACAAATATTATATTATTGTCGGAAGTACGCAAAAATATGAAGGAACATTTACAGTATACTAAAATTTTATAAATGTGAGGTGATAAAAATGAGATGTCCCGTTTGCGGAACAGAGCTGGAAAGCAAAGAGATCTTTTGTCCAAAGTGTGGTCAGCCAATTACTCAGTCTGATAAAAATACAGAATTGTTTAATGATTATTGGGAGGAAAATAATGCGGCTTCACAAGAATTTAATGCGGAACAAGATCAGAAAATCAGAAAAAGTATCAAAGAGACACAAAAAAAACGGATTAAGTCGATAATAGGAGTAATGGTATTTGGTATTGTCTGTTGTGTAGCATTATTGTTTGCATTAGATAGAAATAAAAAGAATGAACAACTTTTAATCAATGTACAGAAAAATATGATTGGGCATACTTATGAAAGTGTGGATAAGTCGGCATTTGTGGTAGGAGATTCATGTGATCGCATGATTATAAAAGTAGTTGATGAAAATACGATAGAATATACAGAAGGTAATTATCAGTCGTATATGACGGAATCAAAAAGTTTAAAATGGAGAGAAAACGAAATTTATGAGAAAGGTACTTGTGATTATAGTTTAACAATTTCACTTCTGGGTAGAGTGAAAATTTATATGTTAGGAGGTGAAAGTGAGGTTATTATGGACGAGGACGGTTCTGTAAGAACAATCAGGTATTACGATGATTAGATGTAGAAAATGAAAGATTTAACTGTATGTTTATGTTGATAATCAGAAAAATCCTTTACGAGACAGAATGAAAAATCTGTTTCGTAGAGGATTTTTTTATACAGAGAAAACATTGACTTAAAATCTGACACATCTTGAGATAAGAACCAAAGAAAAAGTAAAATGGATACAGGCGATGTTTCAGAAAAAAAGAAAACATAAAATGAAAGTGTAACATTTTTAGTAATATATGTAATAGTATATACAGGCATAAGGAACTAAGCTAAAATAGGAAAAGAAAAAGCTTTGCTTATGGATATTTACAGAAAGGAATTCATAGAAAGATGAATAGTGTAACGGAAAAATATAAACAAAGGGATCGATATGGAATTGATTTTATAGAATTATTGATGGCTTTGAGAGAAAGAGCAGGGAGAATCCTGATTGTGACTGTTTTGACGGCAGCATTTGGGTGGGGAGCATCAAGCTTTCTGATGACACCGAAATATGATGCTTCGATCAATATGATTGTAAATACACAGACAGGTGCACTGAGAAGTGTTACAAATGACAGCATATCCTCCGCAAAAAATCTTGTAGATACCTATGCCATTATTATAAAGAGTAACACAGTACTGAATAAAGTGATTGATAATCTAAAATTAGATATGACATATGGGGAATTATACCGTCAGGTTTCGGTAAATGCAGTGAACAGCACCCAGGTTATGAAAATATCAGTGCGAAACAGTGACAGAACATTGGCTATGAAGATTGTTGAGGATATTTCCGCAACTGCACCGGATATTATCACAGATGCAGTAGAAGCAGGCTCCTGCAAAGTCATAAGCCAGGTTGAAGCAAATGAGAAACCGGTATCACCGGATATTGTACAGAATACAGTTGTGAGCGGAATGTTGGGATTACTGATTTATACAGGCATTGTTGTGGTGAGAGTCTTTTTGAATGACTATATCATCGATGATATTGATATAGAGGAAAAACTGGGAATGCCTGTTCTTGGAATCGTTCCTGATGCGGAGGAAAAATAGAATGTACAGCATGAAAAAAAGAGAAAAAAGACAAGACAGTTTGCATTTTAAAGGTAAACAAAAATTTAAATCGATCACATCAAGGGAGGCACCGTTTACTTATGTGGAAGCATTTAAAATATTACGTACGAATCTGGAATTTGCATCTTCAACAAATAATGCAAAAAGTATACTGGTTACCAGTGCATTGCCGGATGAAAATAAAAGTACGGTAGCAATTAATCTGGCACTGTCCTTGGCAGAAAACAGACATTCTGTCATTTTAGTGGAATGTGATCTTCGTATGCCAACTTTTTGTGATTATTTGCAGTTAGATAAAAATACCAAAGGTTTGTCGGACATATTGACATCCGGAATGGCACTGAATGAATGTGTGATTGGATTAGAAGATTTGGGAATCAGTGTTATCCACGCAGGAACATTACCGCCAAATCCATCAGAATTGTTGAATCAGGGACGGATGAAAGAAATCATTGAAGTGTTAAAAAGACATTATGACTATGTGATTTTAGACACGCCTCCGGTTGCAGTGGTGACCGATGCAGCAGTGGTTGGGAGAATGGCAGATGGTGCTTTGCTCGTCGTACGCTCCAGATTCACACCGGGAAGAACGATCAGAATGGCAAAGCAGCATCTTGAAGCGGTAGATGTCAAAGTATTAGGTGCAGTACTGACAAGATATGATGGAAAAACAGCAGGACTTCGCTCAGCTTACCATTATAAAGGATATCAAAATACATATGGACAGAAACGAGGATGGAAGAAGTATTGACAGTGGGAAGACAGCAGTAAATCAGGAAATTCAGGAAGTCATAGCAGAGGAGAAAAGAAATGAAATTCAGCGTAGTGATACCACTGTACAACAAAGAACATTATATAGAAAATACTTTAAAAAGTGTACTGAGACAATCCTTTCAGGATTTTGAAGTGATTGTTGTGGATGATGGATCTTCCGACCGGTCTCTTGAAGCAGCGAAAAGAGTTCAATCAAATAAAATTAAGATTATTACTCAGCCGAATCTTGGAGTTTCTGTTGCGAGAAACACAGGAATTCATCACGCTTCAGGGACTTATATAGCCTTTTTGGATGCGGATGATATATGGAGAGAAAATTATCTGGAAACGATAAGAACACTGATAGAAAAATATCCGCAAAGTGATATTTTTGTTACAGCTTATGCTGTTCATATGAAAAATGGAAAAATTAATTATTCATTACGATTAGTGCCGAAAACAGGATGTCTGGAAAGTTACTGGACGATGTTGGGAAAGGGTTATGATTTTGTATGGACTTCTGCAACGGTTATTATGCGAGAAGCCCTGATAAAAGCGGGGTGTTTTAAACCACAGGAAAAGATCGGGCAGGATCTGGACATGTGGGCGAGAGTTGCACGAAATAACCCACGGGTAGCGTATTCAGCTGATATTTGTGTGGATTATAACCGAGCTGCAGAATCTAATGCCCGCACGCGTGTAAAAATTGCCTGGGCTGGAGCATTTATTCAGGATCTGGAAGAAGAACTCATAAATCCGGCACGTACAGTAACAGAAATCGAGGCAATTCAGAGAAAATATGATAAGAAAATGACAGCTTATATTTTTACAAGTATTCTTGCCGGTGAAAAAAAGATGGCGAGAAAGGCACTACAGAACTGGAAAGGAGAAAAAAATCTGCGTAATCAGATGTTACAGGCAGGGCTGTGGGCTGCACAGTTGGTGCCCAAACCGATAAATGCCTGGATTTATAAAATTCGTTTAAAAGTATTTTAGGATAAAAGGGGAAAGAAATGCTTTCAATTATTTTGATGACGGCAGCTTGTATGGTAAGTATGTTCTGTTACAGAGGAAATCAGATCAGGCAGATAACTTGTTACAGTTGTATTTATCTGCTGGCATTAACGGCAATGCAGAATATGGATTTTTCATTTACGATCTATTTCTTTTTTGTGATGTTATCCTTTATGCCAATAAAAAGAGTTTTGCTGTTTACTGTACTGTATGCTTTGTATATGGGATTTTATTCTGTGACAGGGCTTATGTATCAGGAGTTCTGGACAACGGCAAGTGTGTTGCTGACACGTTATGGCTTCTTATTTTTCGGACTGTTGTTTGTGACAAAGCAGAATGAGAACGGCTATTTTTTCATAACAGAAGGCATGTTTATTGTAAAATGTATTACATTTACAGAAGTACTTCTGGCAGTTTACTTGCTGCTTTATGGGGATATGGAAAACAGGCTTGCAATCAATAATCAGGCAATTGGCGGATCGCTTTCGGTAGGGTTGATACCATTATTGTGCAGTCTGTATTTTGAAAATCCCAAATGGTGGAGCAAAAACAGGATCTATTTCTATTTAGCAGTCAATCTGATCGTTATCATTTTATCCGGAACAAGAGGATACATGGTAATGGCGGCATTAACGCTTATTCCAATTGGTTTTGCCTGGATGCAGAAAAGGAAAAATAAAGGGATATTGATACTTGGAATTTTATTTGCAGTCATTTTATTTGTATGTTCAAGTGATATAAGAAATGAGTTTATAAGTCTGCTTCGTTTAAAAGAGTCCGTTGGATATCGTGTTTATGAAAATCGATTTATTAAAGAAATTTTTGCAATATCGCCATGGTTTTTCAGAATATTCGGATTTGGGCTTGGTGGAAGAGCGGAGCATCTGGAAGGATATTATGCGGTACTGACAGAAGCGGCATCTGGAAAAGACTGGATGGTACATAAACTTATGACAGAATCTACCGTACATAATTATTGGTATATGATTTTGTTTAAACAGGGTATTCTGGGTGTGATCTTATGCGGAATAGCATTTTTGATTTTGCTGAGTCAGATTTTAAAGACTTGCCAGACATCAAAATGGACAGGGTGGACATTGATTCTTATGTTTATAGGAGTATTGATTTCTCTGACTTTTCGAATTTCAGCAACTTGTGGAGTATGGGAAACCATGATGATGTTGTGGATTTCTGACAAAAGAGGTATGACAGATGAACTATATATTTCTGATTAGTATAGTGCTCAAAGGCATTGGGGCAGTACTGGAAGTGTTATTGCAGATATTGATCACAAGGAAGCTCGGAGTGGCAGAATATGGTTTATATTCGACTTGGATCAATGCGGCAGATCTGATTTTCTGGATCTTTTTTTCAGGATTGGTGAAATGCAATACCTTCTATATTTCTGACAAGAATACATCTATAAAAAAATTCAGATGGAAATATTATCTTCGATATGTTTTTCCAGTCATTGTTTTAACATCTGCTATTTCCATTATTTTTGGAGGAAGGTTTTATATTTTAGTTCCATGTATTACCGTTTTAGAATTACTTGTGATGGATAATAGCAGTGAGATGATCGCACGTGGGCAGGCAACAAATGCCATCATAGGAGAATATGTTCTTGGAAGATTGTTTCTTCTAATCGGAGCTGCGGTTTTGATGCATACAGGACACTTAAATTTTTATGCCCTGATTGTTCTATACCTGGTTCAGTATATTTGTATCCTTTTCTTTTTTGCAGTAAGAAAAGAAGATTTATATGATGTATCAGAACAAATTTCGATAAAGAAGTGGGGGATTTACCAGAAAGCAGATATTCTCCAGGCAATGATCGGACAAATGCCGATAGTATTGCAGTACTTTTTCGGAGGAGCATTTGAAGCAGGCGTTGTAAGTATCGTAATGCTTGTGAAAAAACTGGTTAATTTTATATCCGGGCCGACTGCTAAAATTTTTCTTCCGGAATTTTCAAAATTTTATCACGAAGGAAAAAAAGAAAAAATACGTGACAGTTTTGAGTCTATTATGAGGATGCAGATGTTGTTTGTCAGTCCTATGGCAGTTGTACTGATAGGTTTTCCAGACGTCATTTTAGGTATTCTGGCAAAAGAGCTGCTGGTATATAAAAATCTGTTTGTGCTTTGTTCGGTTGTATTTCTTGTGGCAGCAACACTTGGACCTTGCGGCGGACTCATGCAGATGACGGATAACGAGAAAAAGGATAATGATTATCGTGAAATAGCCATGGTAATCATGTTACTGGTAATGGTGCTTTTTTCAAAAGATTCTTTGTTTGTTTTATATGGTTTATGTATACAGACAGTGATTGAAGCAGGAGGAAAATATTTCTTTGTATGCAGGTGGATGGAACAGGCACCGGTTACCATGAAACAATACATCAAATGGTGGTGTCTGCCGCTTGCAGCGATTGCTTTGGCTAAGATATTAGCTCTGGAAAAATCAGTGACGGCAATGATTTTTCTTTCGGGAATGATTTTTGCAGTTGTTTTTATACAGGAATGGAAAAATGAAAAAAGTGCGGTTCGAATGATTGCGGATCGCAAGAAGGAGTGATCATGCACATAAAAAGTTATGCCATTCGGTGGATTGGTCGATTGGGAATTGCAGGGGCAAATCGGTGTCTGGCAGCAATTATTGGAGTGGAGAGAGCAAAGGTTTTAAATGCAAAAATATATCAAAAACGAAATCTTGATCTGAAACATCCAAGGAAATTGAATGAAAAACTTTTATATCATTATTATCGATCGGATCTGAAGCAAATGGCGAGATTGACAGATAAATATGAAGTCAGAAATTATATACGTCAAAGAGGACAGCAGGAAATTTTAGTTCCATTGTATGGGATTTTTAATCGTTTTGATGAAATTAATTTTGAAACTTTGCCGAAAAAGTTTGTGCTGAAAGCTACGCATGGCTGTGATATGAATGAAATTTGCAAAGATAAGTCCAAGTTGAACGAGAAAGCTCTGAGAAAAAAAGTGAATTTCTGGATGCATTGCAATATGGCATATGTATCGCTAGAGTTACACTATCAGAAAATCAGACCAAGGATTCTGTGTGAAAAGTATCTGGAAACAAAAGATGAAATTATAGATTACAAGTTTCATTGCTGCAATGGGAAAGTGATGTTTGTGCTCATTTGTACAGAGCGTTCCGAAGGTGCGTATCTGGATGTTTATATGCCGGACTGGACACACAGACCGGAAGTTATCATTGATGCAGAAAATAATCCAAAGGGCATAAAGAAACCAGAGCAATTTGAAAAGATGATTGAGATTGCAGAAACACTGGCAAAAGAACTGGCGTTTGTAAGAGTAGATCTTTATGAAGTAGACAGAAAAGTGTATTTTGGCGAGCTGACATTCACTCCGGCAACAGGAGTATTGAAAAATTTCAGTGATAAATTTCAACTGGAAGTAGGTGATAAGTGGAACATATAGAAGTGTTTGCAAAGGCGATGACGGAAAGGAGCATGGATGATGAAAAAAAGAAGAAAAAAACTCCTGGCTTTATTGGTATGTGCGACATTAGGTCTTGGAAACATATCAACAGGAATGTGGGTGAATGCACAGGAAAATGTGCAGGAAACAGAAGAGTGTGAGTATGAAAGTTTAGAAGAACAGAGCGAAAGTGATGTTAAAGATGATATTGACAATGTGGAAAACAATACGGAAGAAACAAGTATTGAGGCTGAAGGTATAGCGGAGGAGGACATAGAAGAAGAGAGTGCGGAAGAAGATAATATAGCGGTGCAGGATGAGACTGTCACGGAGGATGAAATCAGCTATAGTTACGATGAGACTACAAAAGTGCTGACCGTCAGTGGAAAAGGTGCAATAAGAGACTTTGAGTATAAACAATCGCTCGGTATTGCGATGACGCCATGGAGAGTTGAAGCACGAGAGGCAGTTAAAATCGTAGTAGAAGATGGAATAACAAGTATCGGTAAGTATGCTTTCTATAAATGTGAATCTGTGCAAGAAATCGTAATAGGAAATGATGTGACATTTATTGAAGACCATGCGTTTGAATGGTGTAATAACCTGAAAAAAGTAACCATGGGAAAAAATGTGAAGCATATTAAAGATGCTTTTATTGGTCCAAGCCCATATGCAGATTTTCAGGCGGTTTATATATCGGATTTGGAGGCATGGTGCAAAATTCAATTTGATGGAGTGTATTCAACTCCATTTAATATAAATGGAAATGCGAATTTATATTTAAATGGAGAAAAGATTACAGAAGTTATCGTTCCAGAAAGTATTACTGATATAAAGGATTGGACTTTCTGTGGTGTAACAAATCTGGAGAAAGTAGTTCTGCACAAGGAAATCAACAGTATAGGTGCTCATGCATTTGGCGGTACGTCATTAACGGATATTCACATTCCATCAAGTGTGATCAGCATCGGTGAAGGAGCATTTGCCGGATGTGAGAAATTAACATATTTTGCGATTCCAGATAGCATTACAGAGATAAAAAATGATACTTTTTACGGATGCACAGGAATAATGGGAATAGATATATCAGATAGCATCACGACAATAGAAAGTAATGCTTTTAGTGGATGCACGGGAATTACAGAAATTAATATCCCAGATAGTGTTACAGCAATAAGCGATAATGTTTTTTTGGGATGCAGCAATTTGTCTCAAATCAAACTTTCTGAAAGTTTGACAAAAATTGGAAATAATATGTTTGGTTACTGTACTTCTTTAGAGAATATTACAATTCCAGACAGTGTAACTACAATGGGGGCGAATATATTTAAAGAATGCAGCAATCTGAAAAAAGTTACAATAGGAAAAAATGTGAAAACAATAGGAGGTGGAGCATTTGAAAATGCAGGAAAACTAAGTCAGGTGATATTACCGGAAGGAGTAGAGACAATTGGGGCATATGCATTTCGAAACTGCGTCGGCTTAACGGAAATACATGTTCCAGACTCAGTGAAAGAGATAGGAGACTCTGCGTTTTCTGGGTGTATCGGTCTTTCTGATCTGGCATTTGGAGGAGAATTACAGACAATAGGAGATTCTGTATTTAGTGGTTGCACGAATCTTTCTAATATTACGTTCAAATCTGTGCAGACAATTGGTGAAAAGGCATTTAATGGATGTATTGGCTTATCAGAGCTTACGTTTCCTAAAACATTGACAGCAATAAAGAATCAGGCATTTGAAGCTTGCCAAAATCTGAAAAAAGTTACTTTTGAAGGAAGTGCCCCGGCGATTGCGAGCAATGCTTTTCATACAATTACAGCAACTTGTTGGTATACCCCGGATGAGACTTGGACTAAGAAAATCTTGTCGGAAGATTATGGCGGAAATTTAATCTGGACTTATGAAGGCGAAGAAATCGGCAACGATTTTTACAAATGCGGAGAGAATATCACCTGGGAGCTTCAGGAGGATGGAACTTTAGTACTTACAGGAACAGGTGATATGTATGATTATTCTGTGAAAGATTCCAATTATGCTCCGTGGTATGAAAATAGAACATCCATTAAATCCATCAAGATAGGTGATGGAATCACACACATTGGAGAAGCAACTTTTTATGGATGCAGTAAAACAACGTCTGTTGTATTTCCAAAAACTTTGGAATCGATAGGAAGTCGGGCGTTTTATCAGCTGGGAACAAGAGAATTGACTTTGCCGGAAAAAGTAACAAAATTAGGAACAGCTGTTTTTGAAGACAGTCAGTTAAGAACAGTAGTTTTGCCGGAACAACTGGATATTCTTCCAGATAAGACATTCTGTGGTTCAAATCATTTGCGTAAAGTAACATTTCCAAGTAAATTGAAAACCATCGGAGATTATGTATTTGCAAGTTGCTATGAGTTAGAGAGTGTGGTTCTTCCGGAGGGATTGGAAACGTTGGGAGAAGGAGCATTTTCTTCATGTGGAGACTATGCAAGATTTGGAGAGTATTACAGTGCTCGCAGTTTTAATTCGGTTAAATTACCAAGTACTTTAAAATCAATTGGAGATGTGGCATTTTTATGGTGTGGAAGCCTTGAAAGTATTGACATACCAGATGGAGTTACGAATATCGGTGACAGAACTTTTGCTTATTGTTATCATTTATCAGAAGTATCTATATCAGCAAACATGAAAACGATAGCAAAAGATGCATTTCTGCAATGTAAAGGTTTGAAAAATGTAACGTTTCGATGGAGTGCACCGGCTATTAATGCAAATGCATGGGATATTAAGGCAACATGCTATTATCCGTCCAATAATCCAGCATGGACAGCAGATATGCTGCAGAATTATGGCGGAAAAATAACATGGATAGCAAAAGAGATGGAAAAACCTTCTGAAGGAACCGGCGGCGGAAGCGGAGGAGAACCTGGAAAAGATGAAGGAACAGATTCCGGATCTTCCGGCGGCGAATCCGGAAGCGGTAATGAAAGTGAGAGCGGATCACAGGGAGGCGAAAGCGGCAGTACTGGTGGAAACGAAAGTGGAAATGGTGGTTCTGAGAGCGGTGGAAACTCCGGAAGTGGATCAGAAAGTGGCAGTGGTTCCGGTGGAAGCGGATCTGGAACGGGCGGTTCCGGCAGTGGCAGTGGATCAGGCGGAACAGGAAGCTATACTTTCCAAATCATACTCCAGCCATCGGATCAGGAAGTATCCCAGGGTGAGGAAGCAGTCTTTTCTGTAAAAGCAGTCGGAGATGGACTGACTTATCAGTGGCAGTACAGCAATAATGCCGGAAAAACATGGGGTAATTCAGCACTGGAAGGAAATGCAGCAGACACGCAGAAAGTAACTGGATATCGTTACCGTGATGGTCAGTTCTATCGCTGCATCATAAAGGACGAGCATGGAAATGAAATCGTTTCCAATACTGCAAAACTTACGGTATTAAGTGCGGTAGAGATCACAGAACAGCCGCAGGATCAGAGTGTATCTGCTGGAGAAAAGGTTATCTTTTCTGTAAAAGCAAGCGGAGAAGGATTGACTTACCAGTGGCAGTACAGCAAAGACGGAAAGAGCTGGCACAATTCAGCACTGGATGGCTATGATACCGCAAAACAGACGGTAGAGGCGTATACATATCGAAACGGTCAGATGTACCGCTGTGTGATCACGGACAGCAAAGGCAACCAGATGATTACAGAAAAAGCAGTACTTACAATTGGAGAAACAGAGAAGATCCAGATCATCACGCAGCCAGTTGATACAACTGTTTCGGTTGGAAAAGATGCCGTATTTACCGTGCAGGCACAGGGAAGCGGACTGAAATATCAGTGGCAGTACAGCAGCAATGGAACAAAATGGTACAATTCTGGTTTGGAAGGATATAACACGGCGGAGCAGACCGTAAAGGGATATACATATCGAAACAATCAGATGTATCGATGCGTAATTACAGATGCCGATGGCAACCAGGTGATCACAGAAAAAGCAAAGCTGATCATAGGAACAACAGAAAGCATTGTAATTGAGGCACAGCCATCCAATCAGAATGTCATAGCGGGAGAAGATGCCGTTTTTGAAGTACAGGCAACCGGAGAAGGTCTGACTTATCAATGGCAGTACAGTTCAAACGGAACAAAATGGTACAATTCAACACTTTCTGGCTTTGATACTAATAAACAGACCGTAAGAGGATATGCTTATCGAAATGGACAGAAATATCGCTGCGTAATTACCGATAAAGATGGGAATCAGGTAACTACAGACGGTGCGGAATTAACAGTCAAATAATTAAAAGACAAAAGAAGAGATTATATATTTTCCCAAAACAGAAAATAAAAAGCTTATGAAACAAAAAGTTTCCGAAATGGGAAAGAATGTTTTATGAGAAAAGAATGAAAAACTATGTCAGGTATTTTAATGAATTTTCCACAGTTTCCATATTCACATGACAAAGAAAGGAGCGTAGTGTTTATAGAAGAATTGATCGAACAATATGGAAATGGTGAAGAATAAATGATAACAAGGAAAAGGAGAGCGAAAGATATGAAGAAAATCAGAAAAATCAGGATGACGTTAATGATGTTTGCATTTATGTTTGGCTTAATGAATGTAGGAGCATTAAGAGCACAGGCGGCAAGTCCATCTGTTGATAAGAGCGTAACTTACAATATATATAAAGATGGACCTAACTCGCCTAGAAAACTTGTATTGGTTCGTAATGCTGTTCAAAATGCAAAAATAACAAATTTGAAAAGTTCCAATTCGAAAGTTGCCAAAGTTACATTGAATAAATGGCCGAATGGCTATTGTTCTATAAGCCTTGATATTCGAAAAGTAGGTGTTACAAATATTTCATTTCAGTATAACGGAAAAACTTTAAAACAAAAAGTTACCGTCGTACAATATGAAAATCCGTGTCGGTCATTTAAAATCGGAAAGAAAGATTATAAAAAGTATTTTCAAAAGTCAGGAAATTATCAGTTTTGCAGTCAAAAGAAGGATCTTACCGGAACAATCAGCATCAAACCGAAAAAAGGCTGGAAATTAAAAAAATTAGAACTGTGGCATGTATCTGCCAGCAGCATGGGACGCGGCGTGACCAGTACGAAAAAAATAAAGAATAATTCCAAAGTAACAGTGACGATTAAAGATTTAGGAACGACCGTGTATGCAGAGTTTAAGAATGTAAAAACAAAGGCTACGCAGAAAGTAGAATTTGGATATTATCCTGGAAAGGGACCGACTGGAAACTGGTATGAATAACACTTGGCTATGATCGGAGAGTACAACGACAGAGCGTACATAATTAATAAAATAAAAACAGTTGACAAAATAGCTTTTT
Organism: Ruminococcus sp. MCC718; assembly: GCF_018783905.1. Taxonomy (NCBI): domain Bacteria; kingdom Bacillati; phylum Bacillota; class Clostridia; order Eubacteriales; family Oscillospiraceae; genus Ruminococcus; species Ruminococcus sp. MCC718. Next base: position 87,749 of record NZ_WQNP01000164.1, on the reverse strand, counting down.
CTCGGTAACGTGGAGAAAAGGCTATTTTTTTTCTCAGCAACATTATTTAATAGGAAGGAAAGGTGAAATCTATGAAAAAAGCAACCTCAAAGTTACTGTTGTTTTTCGTTTGCATGAGTTTTTTGATGGTGATTCCTAAGAAAGCAAATGCAGCAGAAATCATTCCGGTCAACATCTCAATAAAGTATGGTCAGACAGAAGCTCGGAAGATCTTTAACATGATCAATGCGATGAGGACGAGCAGTACCGATGCATGGTACTGGAATGAGGATGATACCACAAAAACTACGTGCAGTGCTCTGAGTGAGCTTGCATACGACTATGATCTGGAACGGCTTGCAATGAAGCGGGCAGCGGAAATTGCATTATCCTACAGCCATACCAGACCGAACGGTGGAAGAAGCTTCAGCGTTTATTCAGAAGAAGGCATTACGAACTGGCGTGCATTAGGAGAAAATATTGCAGCAGGATATCTTTCAGCAGAAGCGGTAAATATGGGATGGCGTGAAGATAACGAGAACTATGCCGGACAGGGACACCGCAGAAATATGTTGAGTGCTGATTTTAACTGTGTTGGAATCGGTCATGTTTATTACAATGGATATCACTATTGGGTAGAAGAGTTTGCGTACAGAACTTCTGTTAATACAACAGGAACAGTAGCAAATGACAGTGAGCAGCCGGCAGCTCTTTCTGTAGACAGCAGCAAGATTACAGGTTTTAAGGCAACATTTGATAAAACTTCGTACACTCTTCGTGCAGGTGAATCAACAGAAGCTAATCTTACAAAAACTATGATTACAGTTTCAGGTCAGTGGCCTGCTGGAGTGGACAGAATTGTAACGGATACGCCGACCATTTCGGTGGCGAATGCTTCCATTGCTTCCTATAATAATGGAAAAATTTCCGGACTTGCAGAAGGCACAACGACATTAACGGCATCCCTGTATGGGTTGACAGCAGCAAATATGCCGACAGTCAGTGTGCATGAATCGGGAGATAAAGACAATACAGACAAAGATCAGAAGGAAACGGAAACAAAAGATTCGGACAAAGATCAAAAAGAAACGGAAGTAAAAGATCAGGACAAGAATCAACAGCAGACAGAAACTCCGAATACAAAACCGAATCAGGATCAGAATCAGAAACCTCAGACAGTTAAGAAGACAACCAAAAAGATCAAACTGAACCGTAAAAAGCTGATCTTGAAGAAGGGTAAGACCTTTAAACTGAAAGTTACCTTAACACCGAAAGACAGCAAGGATAAGATTGTTTACAGGACTTCCAATAGAAAAATTGCGACAGTCAGCAAAACAGGAAAGATTAAGGCAAAGAAGAAAGGAAAAGTCAAGATTACGGTGATTTCCGGTAAGAAGAAAGCAGTTTGCACGGTAAAAGTGAAATAGGAAAGGAAGCAACAGAATGAAAAAATGGAAAAAACGAATCCTACTGACGTTGCTCATAGCATTTGCTTTGAATTTTAGCAATGCAGCGACAATTACAACACAGGCAGCATCAAAGAATGTGACAGCACAATATAAAAAACCAGTTTCAAAAATGCTCAAGAAATTTGATCTGTATTTTGGCTACAGCTTTGGAAAGGGCATGAAATTTAAGTATGACATCTATACGCGAACTACAATGGTATATTATAATAATTTGTTATCCATTCATGGAAAATCTCTTGATTATGCCAAAAACAAATGTGCTGCAGATATGAAACTTTATTTCGGAAACAAAAAAGTGAAACTGAAAAAATTCTCAGGTTATACGTGGAAACAGCCTTCCGATTTGATTGTAAACAAAGATAATGCGATTTGTTATGTGGGTGGAAATTGGGGAACAGGACTTCCGACAGGGAAGATTGTTAAGATTCTCAAAAACGGTAAGAAATACAGTGTTAGTTATGATGTGAATATGAAAGATACGTTGACAAATACTTATTATCGCTATATGGGAAGACTGAAAATAACTCTGAAGAAAGCGAAAAACAAAAACGGTTTTGTGATTACAGATATCAAAAGAGTGAGAACGGAGAATGTTAATATTTAAACAGATAGTTAATCGTGGTTTTGTTTGTTTGGTCACTTTCATTATACAACATTATCGAAATTAAGGTGCCTTTCTTTTATGCAAAATCACGAACTTGCTCATTTATAGTAATAAAATAAAAACAGTTGACAAAATAGCTTTTTCTCGGTAACGTGGAGAAAAGGCTATTTTTTTTCAACAACATTATTTATAGGAAGGACAGGTGAATCTATGAAAAAAGCGACCTCAAAGTTATTGTTATTTTTCTTTTGCATGAGTTTTCTTATGGTGATTCCAAAGAAGGTAAATGCAGCAGAAATCATTCCGGTCAATATCTCGGTAAAATATGGTCAGACAGAAGGCCGAAAGATCTTTGACATGATCAATGAGATGAGAACAGACAGCTTCGATGCATGGTGTTGGAATGAGGATAATGAAACAAAAACCAGATATGATAACCTGAACGAGCTTGCTTACGATTATGATCTGGAGAGAATTGCAACGAAGCGTGCAGCAGAACTTGCATTATTGTTCGATCATGGAAGACCAAACGGTGAAAGCTTTTTCAGTATTTATGAGGAAGAAGGTATCACTTATCGTGCAGCCGGAGAGAACATTGCAATGGGATATCGTACAGCAGAAGCAGTAAATGCGGCATGGCGTGAAGATGGCGAGCCGTATAACGGACAGGGACATCGAAGGAATATGCTGAATCCTAAGTTTAATTGTGTTGGAATTGGGCATGTTTACCTGGATGGCTGTCATTACTGGGTAGAAGAATTTGCATACAGAACTTCTGTTAATACCACGGAAACAACAGCAAATGACAGTGAGCAAACCATGAGCCTTTCGGTGCCGAAAAGCAAGGTTACGGGTCTTAAAGTAGCGTTTGACAAAACTTCCTATAGCCTCCGAACCGGAGAATCAACAGAAGTAAAGCTTACGGCTAAGCTTACTGTTTTTGGAAGCGATACGATCGTGACAGATCTGCCGGTTATTTCAGTAAATGATCCTTCCATTGCCACCTATAGCAATGGAAAAATTACAGGAGTAGCAGAAGGAAGCACGACATTGACGGCATCTTTGTACGGACTGACAGCAGCAGATATGCCAACGATAAATGTGTATAGGTGTGAACATCATTGGGATCAGGGAGAGATCATAACAGAAGCAACCTGCACAGAAGAAGGCGAAAAAAAATTCACCTGT